>CAZKGP010000018.1:0-18176 GCA_964552225.1 uncultured Acetatifactor sp. | reverse complement strand
TAATAGACAATAAATTTTATAGTATTGCACCTGGGGATTTATTTATTATTAATCAATATGAAAGTCATAAGCTAACACAATTTGATAGTTGTGTACATGAACGAATTGTCTTATCAGTGCATCCTGATTATATGAAGAAATTATCTACTTCGGAGACTAATTTGAACAGATGTTTTACAGAGCGCCCTGTTTTCTTTCAGCACAAACTTTCTTTAAGCAAAGAACAGCAAAAGAGGTTTCTCTATTATATTAAGAAGATTACATCTGCTAATGGTTTTGCCCATGATATTGTGGAACAGGCAGCTTTTATGGAACTTATGGTTATGATAAATGCATCATCTAACAGTTTATCTCCTGCCTTTGAAGTAGAAAATTCTACCTTTAAATACAACCATCAAGTAGATGACATTCTAGCATATATTAATCAAAACATTACGAATGCCATTACAGTTGGCCAATTAGCTACACATTTCTTCTTAAGTGAGTCCTATATATGCCGTATTTTCAAAGCTGCTACAGGTACCACTATTAACAAATATATTACTGCTCGCAGAATAAGTATAGCAAAATCCCTATTAAATGATGGAATGAATGTAACAGAAGCATTTGAACAAAGTGGCTTTGCTGATTACAGTAACTTTTTTAAAGCATTCACAAAAGCCGTAGGGGTTTCACCCAAAAAATACGCCAACCTAAGCGTCAGTTAGGTTGGCGTTTTTTAATCTTCCAAAATAGCAGCTCCAACTGCTAATGCAATCAATTCTGCACCCGCTTCATTTGGATGCAACTTATCATCTTGATATAATTCCTTACGCTCCGTTGGCGCAATTGCCATAAAAACAGAGTGAACATTAACCAAGGTAATAGCAGGGTTATTTTTACTAAGCGTTCTGTAATAGGGAAGCAATTCTTCCAAATACTTTTCCTGATGTTTTCTCCAAATGCATTGCATTACTGGAGCTGGTGTTCCTACAAATATCTTAGCGTCTGGATTGGACTCATACACATCATCAATAATTTTCTGAAAGGAAGCTTCAAAATTATCTTTATATTTTATAATATTATGTAGTGGGTCCTGAATATCCTCCACATCATCCATTCCATCTTGGGCATCATTTGTTCCCAAAAGAATCATATAAATATCGCCCTTTTCCTCTAATGCTTGACGATACTCTGGTACACTAACATAAGGATAACCAATTGTATTACCATCCAGTACTTCATTTGTAACACAACATCCACAATGTCCTTTGTTCACAACAAGATATTCATTTCCTAATATCTGTTGTAATCTTGATGGGTAAACTTTATCAGGATTCTCTATACCAAACCCTTCTGTAATACTATCCCCCATACATACTACTTTTTTCCTTACCATAAAAGATCCTTTACCTCTCTTTTCTGTCCCCCGACTCCAATAAGAGTTAGCCATGCTGATTGAACATAAAACCACTATATACGTAAAGCATATAGTGGTTTTAAATTAAACTAATGACTCATTATATCTCACTTTTACAATTTCGTCTATTCTAAATAATCTTCTTTTTTACTTCTTGCTCGAAGAATTACTATAAAAATAAGGCCGATTCCTAATACCACTAAACCAATAATGATTATAACCGGTACAGATATTCCATTTCCACCAGTATCTTCAGAACTTAAGTCTGTTGCTGGTAATGTTTCTGGCTCTACTGTTTCTGAAGGAATGGTTGTTTCAGGTTCTATTGGTTCACTACCATCAAATACCTTGGTATCCATAACAATAACATAGTCAGAAGCATGTGTCATAGATAGTGTTGCAATTCCTTTACCATCCATTTGGTTGCTTGCTATATAATCTAGGGCACTTGTTTCTTTATTATAGTGGAATAGGTTAGCGTAGTAACCACCCTTTGTGGAATCTACTGGTATTAGTAATTGTATAGTTCCACCAAATTCTCCATCATGAGCCAAACTTAACTGCATAGTACTTAGCTCTCCTGCAACCTCTTTAACTAAATCTGCTGGTATTCCACTGCTATTCTTGGTTACCTTGAGGTTAATATCTGCCAAGTTATCTGCTGTAATATCTGTTCCACAGATACTCCACTTCATACTATTACCAATGTCTAGAGATAAGGTAACATCTTTGCCCTTTATTGTTTCTAAGGTTTTCTTAGGTATCAGCAATGCATCATTCATTTTAATTGAGAACTTTTCACCTACAGATGCTTTCGTAATCATTTTATTAATATCATTCCAGCCACTAATCGCACTATTACCTTCTACAAATGGAATACGATCGCTTATAGGGTTCGCTCCTCCATTTGCACTAGAACTACTTCCACTATTGCTTCCACCTTGAGAAGAACCGCCGCTTAATTTGGGAATAACTTCTGTATACGCATGACCACATCTGGAACAAGTAAATGTCTTAATTCCCGCTTTTTGGGTAGTTGCTTTGGTAGTAACCTTTGCCACAAAGTCATGACCCAGTGCTGGTGTAATATCCACATAAGAATCACCACAAGCACAATAATGTTCTATTTCACCTTGTTGCTCACAGCCTAGCCAACGTATGGTTCGGGTTCCATCGTAGTAATGATTATGTTTCCCCATATTTTCTGTATATTGATGTCCACAATAGGTACAAGTAAAGGTTTTAATTCCATCTACTGTTAGGGTAGGTTCCCTAGTAACAGTTGAAGTATAGTTATGTCCCTTAAGTGGGATTTCAGTCCCTGGAGTTACTATTTGATTACAGTCTACACAATGTGTATCCCCCGTATACCCTTTTTCAGCACATGTAGAATCCTTTCCATTGCGAATTTCAGTGATGCCATGGATGCTATTGTTTACTTCTCCATAGGGCTGTTTACAAATATCACAAATGGCTTTCTTTGTACAAGTTGCACTTCCACCAGAATGAGCACATGTGTTTCTAGTTATAACAATGGTTATATCATAAACCATATAGTTAGCTGTATCTTGATATACTGCAATGGCTTGGGTCTCTCCACCTGCCACTAAATCCTTATTCCCACTTTCAGGTCGCCAAGACCAGCCCTCTGGTAAAAGAATCTGACTAACCTTTGTAACACCATACTCAACAAGTATCGTAGATTGAGGCATATTAGGTGCCACATCCTTTTTGGCAACTCCAACAGTAATCGACGTAGCAGTACCATTATAATTAGTGGTATCATTTGGTGTAAATATTACTTCATATCTAGTAGAATTACTGTCAGTTGCATTGGGATAAATATTAGAATCCTTCCATGTAAATTGCCCCGCTACAACTGTTCCACCTACAGTTGCCTTACCACCAGTTAAAATAGAATCAGCAAGTGATTGATTATATATGATTCCACTTGCAGTTGGATTTTCAGTTATTATAGGGGTAGCTTTAACAGTTATATCCATAGAATTGCCTAATTCACTTGCATAATCTGTAATATTATTAGGATTCACTTCTTCTGCAAACACATACAATTTATAATTACCTGGCTCCAACGTATCCGGTATTTTTACTGTAGATGTAGTCTGAGCATTATCATTAATTCTACCATAGTACAATGGTTTTCCTGCGTTATCCGTGAGAATTGCGGAAGCCTGAGTTGCACTGCTCCACAAAGCATTTGCTGCCTTATGGGAAATAGTGATATCATTTCCTCTATCGTAAGTAGTACCATCCCTCAAACTAGCTTGTAGTGTCCCCCCCTTATTTAATGTTAGCTTCCACTCCTCTGTTGGATTGGTCACTTGTTGGATAAGAGTAAATTGGGTTGGTTTATTAACACCGCCTTGTGTGGTAAATAAAATATTATCAGATTTTAAGTAAAAAGCTGGAGCAACACCTGCATTCTGCGCCACGCTTCCAGCAGTCGCAATATCTAAGCTACCCAACTCACCATCTGCATCTATAATTCCCACCTCGGAATTAACGTCTGCATTTTCAGAGCGAAGCCACCATATATTGGTACCTCCAGCAAGCTTTCTTCCCTGTGCATTTGCATATCCATACTCAGTTTTAAGTACTTCTTCTGCACTCAATAGGAAAACACTATCTGCTCCTAATGCCGGATTTGTGAAATTTAATCCATTGCTGCTTGTATCTCCTACAGAAACTTTGCTAAATGCATAGATTTCATTGCGTTCTTCCTGTTTGAATCCTTCTAAGAAGCCGTTTGTTACTTGTGAATTTAAAAATGTCTTAATAGAACTATTAGCCCAAGTATTATCCACAACAGAAAAAGGTGCTTCTGTAATAATATTGTCTGCATGCAACAACAAACGTTTATTAGTATTATCTGTCTCTAATACTCTCCATAAAAGAGGAGTATTGCTATATTTTCCAAAATATATTTTACTTCCAGACCACTCAGTCCCCGTCTCATTAGGAGAATTCAGACCTGCAATTACTCCTTGTTGATTTAAATTAATTGAATATACAGTACTATCACCACTTGATACAGCATAAGCTTCTACTGGCAACATTCCCACCAACATACAAATGCCTATGAAAATTGCCACTGTTTTTTTAATAGTTCTCAACTTCATTTTTTCACATCCTCTCTCAATATAACTCCATCTTTATATTCCAACGTTTTCATCTATTTGTAATTTTTGCATAAACCTCTCTTTATACTTATATTTTATCACTTATATCTTTAATTAACAATGTAGAAGTCCTTATGAAATTCTTAAGCTTTGGGCTGTTTTAAGTGCAAAAAACACCTCCACATGAATCCTGCTTTATAAGCATTGATGGATTCATGTAGAAGTGTCTTATTAAATGACCTCTCCTCCAGGGTATAATGTAGAAGCATACAATCTTTTTATTTGAGGAAGTGCCCTTCCTGAGGTTTTCTCTCCTAAATCATAGTCCTGTCCGCTATATATCCAAGCCCATTCTTCATTATAGACTATTACATCCTTACATCCCCTGCCAAACAAATCTCCATGAAGGACGTATCCATCTGATGGAAATGTAATCGCCTTATCCATGTTGCCATAATATAGCCCAGGTAAAACACCCCCTCCTCTTCTATATGCCAATATATAGTCCCTACCATCCCCGTTCCAATTGCTTAGGGTATCTACAATAGTAAGCCACCCCTTCGTCTGTCTGTCTTCTTTCCATATCTCTTTGCCGTCTTTATCTAATAAAAACATACCATCCTTACCATCCCACTGCCCTTTATAACCATCACCTCTTTGGATTCGATCCAAACCCGCTACTTGAAGCCCTGGTTCATCAGGCAAAAATTTCCCCAAAGCAATATGCTGGGATTCTATGGAACCTTCATATCGCCATATTTCTTCTCCGTCTGCTGAATATAAGCAGGTTACACTGCCCCCTACTGCAATTTCTACCTTACCATCACCGTTTACATCGCCTATCCAAAGACAGTCTGCATGGTCTTCTAAGTTTTGACAAGACCAAAGTACCTCTCCCTTATGATTTAACAAATCATAACCAGCCATCACTTCATCATAACCATCTCCGTTTACATCGTATACCCAAGGATAATGACCAAGATTTCCTTTATGGGTCCATAATAACTCAAATGCACTGTTCATTGCCCACATTTGATGATATCTATCCTTAAGTATTATGTCAGAAGGATACTCTCCCCCTGTTAGATTTGCAATGATAATACAATCGTGAGCATTTTCAGAAGGAAGGGCATACTCATTTTTGATAGAGCCATCCTTGCCACTAAGAATCAGAAAGCGTTTGTCCATTACACATAATATTTCTAATTCACCATCTCCATCAATATCATATACTTGTGCTGGAAAATCAGAACCAAATTGCCCTGGTGGATTAGAGATATCTCCTATCTGCCACATCATCTCACCTGTTAGCTTGTAAGCTGTTACACAAGTAATCTGATGGGGAACATAACGGTCATCAATACCACTGTCTGCTTGAACCACCACCAATTCCATTCTTCCATCACCATCTATGTCACCCAACAAGCCTTTGCCACCACCTGCTTGTGAGATATCTATTGTACCTAATAATTTGGCGTCCATAATTAAGTTTTCCTTTCGTTCTCATAACGTCCTATACCTACGGATTGTTCCGCACTTCGTGCTCTCACAATCCTACAAACATGAGAAATCCGCCCTATTCGGGCTACTTTCTCATTTTTGGGGGTCCTAATGTCATGCTTTTTCATGCTAGCATGAAACGCATGATATTGGGACCCTGGTATAGTCCATATCGCTGCCATAGTAGTATTTGGTGTATGCGGGTTGATTGTAACAGTTGTTCTGCCATGCGATTCCACAGCGATACTGGGTGTCGTGCATAAGGGTAAAGAGTTTGTGGGGCGTTATTTCCGTATTGGTATAAATACGGATTGCACTGTCGTCTGCTTTCCTTAGCAATATCTCTTCCCTGAAATCTCCAAATATATCTGCTACTAAACATGGATTGCCCTTTGTTCCGTTATTGGTCATAGTATCTTTGGGAGTTAGCATTACACCATGTATATTATCATTGATTACACCTGTCTGTATTGTTCCAATATACTCTGGCGTGTCCGTAACTTGGGTGGTTAAGTCTCCTGCCCATCGTATGTTTTGATTGGTTCCCAGTACAGGTATATTTAGTAGATTACCTTTGCAATCATATACATTATTTACCCATACCTGTAGTCCTCTAGTGTTGGGGTCGATTTTACCAATCATGCACCGCCCCAAATCTTCTGTAGCATATTCGCCAAAAATAGCTTCTCCAGTCTGAGCATCTCGTAATGCAAATCCGTAGGGAACACTAGCACCTCCTTCAAATACATTAAATATTTCAAGACCTGGTCTGTCAGGATCAATGTCTGCCACATGCATCGCATCTCCATGACCAAATTTAGCCCTTAATCCATCGGGACGTATTCCGTAGCTACTGTACAACAATGTGCCATCATGGTCAATTGTGGCTCCTCCATAGATGATTTCCATACATCCATCACCATCAATATCAGCCGCGGCGAGACTGTGATTGCCTTGTCCTGCCAGACTTCCATAAATAGGATCTGTTCCCATAATGTCATGAATTCCAGAATCATGAAAGGGATTTTTCATTGGTACAAAACCACTGTCAACACTGAATTTTTCATTAAATTTATTATCAAAAAAATCATACGCTACTATAGTCGTTCTAGTATAATAGCCCCTGCAAATAATTAAATATGGTCTCTCTCCATCTAAGTAGGCCACTCCGGAAAGAAAACGATCCACTCTATTACAAGGCTCTATTCTTGGCAGCGCATAATCTCCCCACATCAGTCCATCATCAACCCTTCCCATTTTAAAGGGAATGGTCTGCAGCTCCTTACCTTCCCCTGAAAACATGGTTAAATATTCGGGTCCCTCATAAATAAAACCTTCAAATTTATCAAGTTCATTTTTACCGCTTCTAGATGGAGCATATTCCGTTATAAAAAAATCCACTAATTCACAAGCGTCTTTCTCATTTAAAGGATACTTATATCTAGGTGGTATTAGAAAGCATTCTTCAAGTGTCTTTGGCCATTGTCCTCTTACTACTTCGGGATGTTGATGCCAATTGCAAAACATATCAACCAAATGCTGACGATAATCTGCTGCCGAGCATACAAAATCACTATTATGATTGTATCCTGCCTCTATATCATCCTTTGGCATGGTTATGTAATATTCATCAATGATATTACCTGATGAATCATATCGTGTCATCTTGGTTCCAGGGGCAGTTTTTACAGCCATTTCTGCCTTACCATCCCCATTAAAATCATATACCATAAACTGTGTATAATGAGCACCTGCACGGATATTAACCCCCATATCCAGTCGCCACATTAAGGTGCCGTCTAATTTATAACAATCTATATAACAATTTCCAGTATAACCTTTGATTGACACATCATGAGAATTATCAGGATCCCATTTCACGATGTACTCATATTCTCTATCTCCATCCACATCTCCCACGCTCATATCATTTGCATGATATTCATAAGTTTCCAACGCCTTTGTTATTCCACCTTTTGGCTTCTGAATGGGAATATCCAAGTACTCCTTCTCCCAAACCTTAACACTGTCACAAGGTGGATATTCTATTCCATTGACGATTGGAGCAACTCTATAAATATCTAATATACTTCCCTCGTAATCCATGTAATTGGTACTGTCAACGACTACTCCAATACGGGTTTTCCCTCTATAAACTGCAAAATCAGTTCCTGTCAATCCCGTGTCACTATAACCAGATACTTCATTTAGAAAAAGGCGCCAACTCAAAAAAATACCGTTATCCACTGCAACCGCCACTAAGCCTCTACTTAATTCCTCAAGCTGTTCATTAAATACTTTTACTACAGGGGTAGCTAGTACCAAACTAGGAGTCTGCTCCATTCCTGCGATTACTGGCGCAACCTTAAAATAATGGGGCACATGAGTAGCCTTTTGTAAAGTATACTGTGTATCAGTTGTTACACATATCATCTTGAAAACAATGGTTTCCGTATCTTTATCCGCCCAATATACCTTATATAGTTCCGCCTCTTTAACTGGTTCCCAGGCTATGGTAACTGCATTGTCCTCTATTCTTTTTATACTTAATTTTGTCTGTTGCATATATCCATGCCTTTCTAAAATTACTACTGTGGTATTGAAAAGACTGCGGACTAATTGCCGCCCGCAGCCTTTTATTAATTATTTGTTAGCCTGATACATTTCATTAATTTCTGTAATTAAATCGTTACCACCACGCTGCTCCCAAACAGTAAACTGTTCTTCTAATCCCTTATCATCAAGCTGTCCGCAGATATACTGTGTTCTTGCTCTATCTAGAATGTCTTTTAAGTCAGTACCAACTTCTGCATTAACATTTGAGCTTACTAGGAATCCAGATGCTGGATTAAATACTGCAATTTTTTCGTTGGCAAGTTTTATTGCTTCTTCTGTTAAGAGGCGATCGCTCTTCTCAACGGTCTTCATACCTTCAAGCATGTGTGGCACATAAGGTACACTTTGGTTCAAACCGATAGCAGGTTTTTCCTGAACCTCTTTATCTGAAAGTAAGTCAACAATAAATCCTGCATCATTAATCTCATGATCTCTGCCTTCAATACCGTAATCTGCTAAGATTCTCATTTCTTCAGTGTTCATTAGATCTAAATATTTCAAACAAGCTTCTACATCTTCCACTGTTTTAGCACTTGCCTTAGTGATTAGGAAACATCCTGAAGCTCCTGAAGTAGCCATGGTAGATGGCTGTCCGCCTTCTGCTGCCGCAATACCACCAATTAATTTCATACTTGCATTGCCTTCCCCTGTTACTGCAGGAATACTTTCATTTTCAAAATAATCCCAAATTCTTCTAGAATTATCAAGTACATCTAAGAACATTCCACATTCGCCATTCTTTACGCCGTCTGACCAAGTGTTGGTCTCACGTGTAGCCCAGTCTCTGTATACAAGACCGTCATCATACATTTTCTTCATCCATTTCAGAGCTTCCACATATTCTTCAGTCTGGTGAATGGGGATTAATTTACCATCTTTTTCTATCCATTGATTACCTGCTCCAAACCAAGCCTGAATAATATCAAGGGGACCTGTATATTTACATAAGCACAAACCATATGTATCATCTGCGCCATTGCCATCAGGATCACTATAGGTAAATTCATACATCATATTATAGACATCTTCAATTGTCTTAGGCTCTTCTAGCCCTAATTTCTCTGCCCAATCTTGGCGATATCCTAATCCGTTACGACCAATTGGTCTAGAACGATAGATACCTATTAATTGCCCATCAACAGTGAACGCATTACATACCCCCTTGTTCATCTGTGAAAGATAAGGGTATTTCTCTTCATCCCAAACAAATTCATTTAAATCCCAGAATGCACCATCCTTTGCTGCTTGAACCACGTTAGCAGTTAAGTCTCCGCCTAAGGTAATTACCATTGGCATATTAGCCTTATCCATCAAAGTAATACCTAATACATCGTTATAAGAGTCGTTTGCTACCCAGTTGAATTCAACATCTACACCAGTAAAGTCTTCTGCTGCCTGTAAAACATCTTCTGATCCAACATTACCAAGAGCCTTTCCATAAATATCCATTGCCATAAAAGTAATAGTTGGTCTTTCGCCTGTATCTCCCGACGTTTGGGAATCCCCTGTCCCCGCTTTGTCAGTTTCTGTTTTGTTGTCTGATATAGCCTGTTTTGATTCGTCCCCTCCGCTTTTTGAAGCGTCATTTCCTGTACTTCCACAACCGGTTAAAACAGAAGCAGTCATGATTACCGTTAGTAATAATGCGATTACTTTCTTTTTCATATTTTTTCCCTTCCTTATATATTATTGTATAATGAGTCAGCCTTTAACAGCGCCGACCATAACACCTTGAGTAAAATACTTCTGAACAAATGGATATATCATAAGAATTGGTATGGTGGCAACTACTGTGGTTGCCATCTTTACAGCTTTTTCTGGTGGTTGCCCTAACAATCCCCAGTCAATGGGAGTTCCATCCGTATTAATACCCCCTGCCAGGAAAATAATTCTTCTTAATGCTGTCTGTACCACCTCTTTTTTCCTATCACTGATATACAGCATGGCGTTGAAGTATGAATTCCAATGTCCTACTGCATAAAACAGAGATACGGAAGCAATGGTTGGCTTGGATAAGGGTAAAATAATCTTTAAAAAGATTCCCAAGTCAGAACAGCCATCCACCCTTGAAGCTTCTTCTAATTCCTTTGGTATTCCTTGAAAATAATTTTTCACAATTATCATATTAAATGCGCTGACTGCACCTGGTAGCCATAATGCCCAATAGGTATTGGTAAGTTTTAATCCACTTACTACTAAATAGCTTGGCACCATACCACCTGAAAATAGCATTGTAATAATAACCATGTTGATTAAAAAGTTTCTTCCTCTTAAATAAGATCTAGATAGAGGATACGCTAATGTTGTAGTAAAAAACATATTGATCATGGTTCCTACTACCGTTACTAATACGGAATTGCCCAAACCTCTGAAAACATCACCTGTACGGATTATATATTTATAAGCATTAAGAGAAAACTCTTTGGGTATCACAAAGAATGCCCTTTCTGTTAACTCACGCTCTGTTGCAAATGAACCAGCTAATACATATAAAAATGGAAGAACTGTTACGATTGCACAAATACCGACAATGATATAGATAAGCACCTGAACCAACTGATCTCCTGGGCTTCTCTTAAAACTAACGCCATTATGGGACTTTGCCATGTTACTTCCTCCTTTTTTAATAGAATCCAGATTCGCCAAATATTTTAGCTATCTTATTGGCAGTTAATACCAGTATCATACTGATAATTGATTTGAACACACCAGCAGCAGTTGCCATTGAATATTGAGCCAGCTTAATTCCCTTATTGTATATGTAAGTATCAAATACTTCTGAGGCTGTGTAGTTTAAATCATTCTGCATTAAGAAAATCTGTTCATATCCCGTGTTTAATATAGAACCAACTCGAAGGATTAACATAATTACAATAGTTCCCCGAATCGCAGGTAACGTAATATGCCACATCAATCTCCATCTGCCTGCACCATCTATTCTAGCAGCTTCATAGAGCTCCATATCCACGCCTGCTAAGGCCGCTAAGAATATAATGGTTCCATAACCCGTTTCTTTCCAGATATTCTGTCCCACAATCAACCCGTAAAAATACTTAGGTGATGCCAAGATATCAGGAGCACTGGCCCTTCCCATTATAGATTCCATAATCTTGTATATAATACCATCTGTAGTACTAAATAATTGCTGTGTTAGGGTTGCTACAATAACCAATGATATAAAATGAGGAACATATACAAATGTCTGTGTAATTCTCTTAAACTTTTGGCTACGGATTTCATTTAGTAATAGTGCCAAAATAATAGGTGCTGGAAAGTAAAGCAATAAGCTTAATAAAGAGATAGACAATGTGTTTTTTATTAGCATAGGGAAATCATAACCTGTAAAGAACTTCCTAAAGTTCGCCAATCCCACAAATTCACTAGAAAGATATGCTCCAATGGCACTATCAGCACTAAAAGGTCTAAAATCCTGAAATGCAATCACAATACCAAACATTGGAAGATAATTAAATATTATCATGTATAGCAATCCAGGAATCAATAATATGTACAGCCATTTATGGGCTATTACATAATGAAAAAAGGATTCTTTCCCTTTGTTTCCTTTTTGTCTGCTCAAGGTAACGCCTCCTTTGATTAAATTTAATACCATCATAAAACACCTTATTATATATAACAATGGTTAATATCTTTCCAAATTTCATAATAAAAAAAGAGGTTGAAATCCTTGTGAATCCAAGGTTTTCAACCCCCTTTTATCTGTCAATAATCATTATGTTTCTGTATAAAAATATATGATAATCTAAATATATCCTATTATTTAGAACTAATAATAAAATGATTATTAGTTTTACGGAATTTACCTGGTGTTGTTTCTGCATACTTACTAAAGAATCGAATAAAGTTCTGTGTATTGGAATAATTTAACCGCTCTGCAATCTCGGCTATAGAATAATCAGTCTGTAGCAACATGGTCTTTGCTGTTTCTAATTTTTCTATATTTACCAAATCTGTAAAAGTCATATTACGTTCTGCCTTCAGCACTTTCCAAATATAGCTAGGGTGATAATTCAACCGTTCTGCACATTCTGAAAGGGTAATGTCTCCTTTTCTCTCCTTCACTATTTGCATAATATTTTTTAAAATATCAGAGGCTGCCTTGTATCTATATTGCTTTAAAGCTTGAATTGATAATTGTACAATATGTGTATTTAGATAATGCTTTAATTTATCACTTTCATAAATGTCATTTATTTTCTGGAAAATATTATCAGTGCGCTCCGCAAATACTTGATTCGCAGTAAGTCCCGCATCAGATAATACAGATATTACTGCGATTACCAGCCGATATAAGTAAAACCGTCTGTCATGCCTGCTGATTCCACGATTGTATAAGCTGTTTACAAACTTATCCACCAACTGAGCGGCACCTTCTGCATCACCATTATTTACAGCCTTGGTTAGGGAATTCTCCATTACAAAGTCATAACCTGAAATAATGCCATCCTCATGAGCAATTTCCTCGTAAAAGGTTACATCTCTTTGTTCCTCAGTTCCAAAGTTACGCAGAGTTTCCATACACTCATTGTATGCTGTTCTTAAATATTTGAGGCCAGTGAAATTCTGGCTTACCCCTGCAATAATGGAGCATCCAAACTCTTCTTCAATGTAAGTTGTTAAGCAAAGATGTACTGCTTTTATCTTACTCATTAATTCCTCATCACTATCTCCACCGATAATAAGAAGTACTTGCTGATTGTGACTAAACATAGGAGCCACTAAATAATCTGCAATTTCCTTGGGCCTCTTCTGCACAATCATTAAACTTAATGCTTCATTCTCAAGATCACTATCTTGATCTGTCTCTTGCTCTAACATACAACTAACTGTTAATAAACGATACCACTTTACTTTTTTAAGCTGAAACTGTTCCTGCCCCTTACTAACTGCCTCTGGAGTCATCTCGCCTCGTATGGCACGTGCCAAGAATTGTTCTGAAAGCATTTTCTGCTGTTGGTGCACCATTTCCTGAAGACTTTCCTTGGTATCAATAAGATGTCCTACATTTTCTCGAATACGGGTAAATTCGTCCATCTCATTGGCTTCATCACCCACCGCCTCTGATACAAAAGAAGTTAACTTTCTTATTGGCTTATATAATATATTGGTAATAAAATAGCATACAAGCAATAGAATAAGAAGAACCGAAATAATGGCAAAGAAGACTCCTAGAATTCTGCTTCCCCCTTCTATTACCTCATCTAAATTGTAGGCAATAATATAAGTAATACCATTGCTTGATAAATCTCTTACCTGAATGCGAAATTCTTTATTACCACCTACAGAGATGGTTTGTGTATTATTTTGTTCCTCTAATTCCTCCCAATTGGTGCTACAGTACTCCCATAGATCATCATCAGATGTAAAAAGAGGTATGCCAGTACGATCTACAATACAAACATCATATCCTCCCAAAGACTTGGACAGCTTCTGTTTAACTACAGGAAGATTCAATTGTACTAGAACTAATTGATCAATATTCTGAGAGATTCCAGGAAGCTTCATAACCAGTTGATAACCAGATATATCTAAGGTATTACTTTGATAAACGCCTTTTATGTAAGGAGATGGTTCAAGAATGTTATTCTGCCAATATAGAGTAGAAGAATTCTCCTGAACAAGATTCTTAAATGATGTAAATTGTTCTTCATTACGGATATCTTCTAGGCAATACATTCCATTATTAGTTAAAATCCAGCCCAACTTCATATTTATAAAAGCATATCCACTTACATATTCACTTAAATATGTGGGACCCTTTAGCACATTTTGAGCATCTGATAAATAGGTATACTCTGAATAAGGAATACTTTCTGTTTCAATTAACCAGCTTATATCATCCTGCACAGAAGCTTCCAGATAATATTGCCTAATATTCAAAAGGATACCTTCTAGCTCATTTCTAACTTGAAGCTCCATTGCTTCCATAGACATATCGTTTTGCTTCGTCACTTCTTCTATGTATATATGATAGGAAATCAAGGTTGCTATTAGCAAGGGAAATGCTGCCACAATAAATAAAAGCACAAAAATCATGCTTTGATATTTGCCTCCTTTTCGTTCTCCAATCAATTTTTTCATATAATGTATCCTTTTCTCTTTATTTTAAACAATGATAACAAGATACCTTTAGAACTTACTAAAATAATTTAACCATAATACCTTTTATAAAACAAGTTATTTTATGAAGATAGTTGTTTTTAGTTACTATTTATACCAGTAGTACGCAATTCAGCATGTATACTAACTTCTCTTACGTCTGAAATCTGTAGGAGAAAGACCTAAGTTCTTACGAAACACTTTACAAAAGTAATTTCCATTAGAAAACCCATTTCGAGTAGCAATCAGCTCTAGATTATCCTTAGTATTCATCAAATCATTCATAGATGCCTGTAGCCGAACATTGGTTACATACTGAATCGGTGAAATGCCTATTTCTTTCTTAAACTCTCTCGATAGATGTGCAAAAGACACTTTTAATTGTTCTGCCACCCATTCCACACTTTCCAAAGTGGCGTAATTTTCCTCTAGTATTGCAATAGCACTTTGAATCGTAGAGTTTTGCTCCTTATCAGATGGATTTTCTAATTCTCTTAATAAGGAACATAGGAACCCATAAATAAATTCTCCCCCTTCATACTTACGTAGCCGTTGCCCTTCAAGTAATCGTTTTTGCAATTGCAATGCTTTTCTAATAGGAATACTCTTTTCACTTAAATAGAATACTTTGTCATAATACTGTTTGATTTTCTTCACAAAAGGAAGTGCTGCTTCCCCACTAAAATGTAAGTAAATAAACTCCCAAGGTTCTTCGCTTTCTAGAGGTATATAATATCTGCTTTTTTCAGGAAGACCAACCAAAAAACCCTTCCCACTTGTAACTTCAATTAATTCCCCCTCTTTCTCGAAATATCCCTTTCCTGAAATCGTATACTGGAATAAATATCCATTATAATCTGGCCGTAAATGATTAGAATAATCATAAGGTTCACAATAACGTTTCTCCAAGCCACCATCAAGTAGTACTAAAGGTTGATTATCTATATCATCTCTATTTAATACTGCAAAGCTTCCAAATTTATTATTAATCAAATAATTACCCTCTCAATCATTTTTCTATCCTTTAATATATCTAATAATCATATTATAATCAATATAACACAAGAGCACAAGAATAATGATTTGAAGAAATTAATTACCTATTAAATCTTAATTTTATCAAAAAAGGAGAAATATTATGGACAAAAACACCTTTGCCGAATTGCCACCTATGGGTTGGAACAGTTACGATTACTACGACACCACCGTTACAGAGAAAGAAATAAAAGCCAATGCAGATTATATGGCCAAGCATCTAAAACAATATGGATGGGAATACATCGTTGTAGATATCGAATGGTATGCTCATGGAGCAGGCTCCCAGCGTGACCTTTATCAATATATTCCATTTGCAAGCCATGAAATGGATGAATATTCTCGCTTGCTCCCAGATCCAGCTCGTTTCCCATCTGCCAAAGATGGGGCCGGATTTGCACCACTTGCAGACTATATTCATAGTTTAGGATTAAAGTTTGGTATTCACATTATGAGAGGTGTTCCCAGAGCTGCTGCCCATAATCATGGTGCCCTCAAAGGTACTCAAGCCACTGCTAATATGATTGCTGATCCTAGCTCTATTTCAAGATGGAATCCTGATATGTATGGCATTCGTAACAGTGAAGATGGACAAGCTTATTACAACTCCATTTTGGAATTATATGCTTCATGGGGTGTAGATTACATTAAATGTGATGATATTTGTAACACCAATATGTATCCTCATGCACCCTATTCTGGCCGCCATGAAGTAGAAATGCTTGCCAACGCAATTCAAAACTGTGGTCGCCCCATTGTACTATCTCTATCTCCAGGCCCTGCATTAATAGACCAAGCATGGCATTATGAAAAACATGCAAATATGTGGAGAATTACAGATGACCTTTGGGATCAATGGGATTTGTTGAAAGATATGTTCCATCGTTGTGAATTATGGCAGAACCACGTATCCAAGGGATGTTTCCCAGATTGTGATATGTTACCTTTAGGACGTTTAGGAAAAGGATTCGGTCACGAATGGACTTGTAGATTGTCAAAAGACGAACAACGCACTATGCTAACACTTTGGTGCATCTTCGGCTCCCCTTTAATGCTTGGAGCAGAAATGACATTATTAGATGATTGGACGCTCTCACTACTAACGAACGAGAATATTTTAGCTATGCTTACCCCAGACTGCCGCCCTCAGCAAATATGCTTAGACGACAACCAAGCCATTTGGACAGCACAAAACGCTATCACAGGAGATACCTACATTGCCTTATTTAACCTCTCCGACAAAGAAGCTACCATCTCCACCACCCAAGATGAACTTAAATTCACCTTATCAGGCTCCACCCTATTAGAACTCTGGTCCAACCAAACAACCACAATAAACGGCACTAACCTAAGCCAAAACCTCCCCGCTCACGCTACTGCCGTTTATAAAATCATAAATTAAGAATCTAGAAGAATGCACTATGTGCAGTTATAACCAACACCTAGGGCTCTCCCAGTTATAACCAGTATGTAGAAGAATGCGCCCTGCGCATTCTTCCGTGCGAGACATAGACCTTCTTAGGTGACTTTGTCACCTTAGAAGGTCTTCTCGCACTTTAGTCGTTGGGCTTCTGATAAAACCTCCCCGAAACCCCTTCTGTCCTTATCATATTAACAAATGCCTTAGAATCCGTTTCGTGTACTTCCTTTAACACCTTTCGCACTTCATCTCTTCCTACTACAGAATACAAGATATCACATTCTTTCTTCTCATAGCATCCCACACCTCTAATCAATGTAGCATCATGATTGGTTATATTTCTGATATGTTCATATACCTCATCTGGCTTCTTCGTAACAATAAGAAGGGTTTGCTTTTGGTATCTTTTATATACTGCTTGAATTACCTGGGTGGAAGCAAACTGAAAGATAATAGAATACAATGCTTTATCCCAGCCAAATAAATAACCTGCTATTAATAAGATTACTACATTTCCCATAAAAATTGCATTCCAAGAATCTACGCCATATTTTTCAGAGAAAAATATAGAAATAATATCTGTACCTCCTGTTGTACCACCTGCAAAAAGACAAATACAAACTGCCAAAGCGTTAATCAAACCTCCAAACACTGCTACAAGAAGAATATCCGTAGTTACTGTATATGCTGGGATTAAGTCTGTTAAAACACCAGTAAGGACAATCATCACCAACGTGTATCCAGTAAATTTTTTCCCAATAAATTTAAAACCTATTATAACTGGTACTAAATTTAATAATATATTAATAACAGAATAGGGCGGTTCCACATTCCACAACATAACGCAAATTTCCTGTATCAATATGGTAACTCCCGTAAAACCTCCTGGAATAAGACCTCCCATTCGCACAAAGCTTTTTAAGTTAGCAGCAAGAATGCAAGAAGC
>CAZKGP010000017.1:0-18581 GCA_964552225.1 uncultured Acetatifactor sp. | reverse complement strand
TAGCAGAAGAATCAACAGCATGGCCTAATGTGACTGGTGATATAGGAGGAGAAAGCCTTGGATTCTCCTTTAAATGGAGCATGGGATGGATGCATGATTTTATAGAGTATATGAAATTAGATCCCCTTTTCCGCAAAGGAAATCATTATGGAATGACATTTTCTATGAGCTATAATGATACTGAGAATTTTATTTTGCCCATATCCCATGATGAAGTAGTTCATTTAAAATGCTCTATGGTGAATAAAATGCCAGGGTATACAGATGACAAATACGCTAACTTAAAAGCTGGCTATGCCTACATGTTTGGACATTCTGGTAAAAAACTTCTATTTATGGGTCAAGATTTTGGACAAGAGCGAGAGTGGAGTGAAGCAAGAGAATTAGATTGGTTTTTACTTGGCGAGAAAAACAATAAAGGTTTGCATGAATTTGTAAAAGAATTACTGTTACTTTATAATAAATATCCTTGTTTATATGAAATAGACGATAGCTGGGATGGCTTTGAGTGGATTAGTGCAGACGATGCATCTAACAGTACTTTTGCATTTGTAAGAAAATGTAAGGGCAACCGCAACAGCCTATTATTTGTTCTAAATATGACGCCTATTAAGCGGGAGAATTTTAAAGTAGGAGTACCAGTTAATAAAAAATATAAATTAGTGTTAAACAGTGATGACCAGCGTTTTGCTGGAAAGGGCAGTGTAATTCCATCGGAAATAATGGCCGTGAAAGAAAAATGTGATTATAAAGAATATTCGATTACCTTTGATTTGCCTGAGTATGGAGCAGCTGTTTTTGTATTTTAGTGTAAAGAGACTAGACTAAATAGGTTAAGAAAATATAGAAAAAGTCCGACATAAAGGATGAGTGTATTAGCACTCATCTTTTTGTTTGTACGTAATATCTCTAGAGCATATTAATTAGAAAGCGGTGCGGTATGAAAATTACATTTGATAATAAGGCTATAAATGCAGTAGAACAAAATAAAGTGGAACATCATAAGACTGGACGTGAAAGAAATGCAGGTCGTTCTTCTAAAGCTAATTCTGCTTATGGAGTAGATGCATTTAAGAATAGAGAAGAAAATTGGCAAAAGGGAACACCTCAAAATGGCAAAAAAGGAAAGACCGCTCAAGATATCCAACAAAGTGCTGAAAGTATGGATGCTGAGGTAATGCAAAATTTTATGACGGTTATGTCTCATACTATTTCTCAGGAAGACTATGCTAAAATGGAGGAAGAAGGATTTAGTTTTAGTGACATGGACCCCCAAACGGCGGTTAATATCTTGGATAAAATTAAAGCAGAGCTAGCCAAATCAGGAGAGCATATTGTAGGCTATACAGATGATATTAGCCATGAAGCATTGGTGGAAGCTGTAGGAAATGAGGGACTTGCCAAACAAATCGCACAGGCTTTTAGTCAAATGGATATTCCTTTCACACAAGAAAATGTGGAACAAACCACTCAAGCTGTGGAAATGGCCACTAGTCTAGAAGAACCTAGTGAAGAAGAATATCAATATATGATTGATAATGAGATGGATGGGACCATTAAAAACTTTTACATAGCCCACAGCAGTGGAGCAGCACAAAATGTAGAAGCTAAATATAATCAAAACTTTGATTATTATCAAGAAGGAATTGAGGGTTATTTTTATAAATCGGCTAATGGTGAATCTATTGATAATTTAGAATCACAAATCGTAAAAATAATGAATCAAGAAGGCATTGAAATAACAGAGGACACAAAACAAGCGGCTCTTTGGCTGG
This sequence comes from uncultured Acetatifactor sp., assembly GCA_964552225.1. Classification (GTDB taxonomy): domain Bacteria; phylum Bacillota; class Clostridia; order Lachnospirales; family Lachnospiraceae; genus Acetatifactor. The sequence continues at coordinate 16,806 of CAZKGP010000017.1, read as the reverse complement.
TAGACGGTAATTTACCTCTTACAAAAGAAAATATATCTCGTCAGCTACAACTTTTAGGAATACAGTTTCCAATTACAGAAGAGGTAGCGGTAACGGCTTCGGCAACGGCTATTGCAGAAGGGAAAAGTGCCCTAGATGGTAACTTATCTGATACAAAAAGCATATATCAGAAGGCTGCTGAGTGGATGGAGGGAATTTTTTCTCAACCTTTGCCTGATGCAAAACTGATAAAGGCAAGAAGACAAATGGAAGAAATTCGCCTTCGAATGACTGTGGAAACTAATATAAAATTAATACGCAGTGGATTTTCTATTGATACAGCCCCTATGGAGGAACTAATAGAGGCATTAAAAATAGCCGAAGCTCAAGTTGCCCAAGAGTATTTTCCTCAGGATGCTCAGGCGGTGGAGAAATATCAACAGTACGTTGGAGCTGTAAATGAAATACAAGAAATTCCTTCCTACCCAGCTCAGATAATAGGAGATTGGAGTAATCGCATCCAGACAGGAACTTTACAAACATTTTGTGAAGAAGGAAGGGCATTAGTTGAATCCTATAAAAAGGCGGAGGAACATTATGAGGCATTGATGACCACCCCTCGTGGCGATATGGGAGACAGTATTCAAAAAGCGTTTGCCAATGTAGATGATATTTTGACTAACCTTGGGTTAGACCTTTCTGAAGAAAACCGAAAAGCAATTCGCATTTTGGGATATAATAGCATGGAGTTGTCTTTAGACAATGTAAATGTGATTAAACAAGCACAGAATATGGTGGAACATGTTGTAGAGAAAATGACCCCGGCGGTTGTTTTGCAGATGGTTCGAGATGGCATCAATCCATTAGAAAAAAGTTTTGAAGAACTAAATAATTATTTTGATAGCTTACCAGAGGAATACGGAGAAGCAGCAGAAAAATATAGTCAATTTATATATGGTTTGGAACAGAATCATAAGATTACTGAGGAGGAAAAAACCTCTTTTATTGGAATTTATCGCCTATTACGTCAAGTTGAAAAAGCTGATAGTGCAGTAGTGGGAACCTTGGTGAATGCTCAAGCAGAATTGAACTTTTCGAATCTGCTATCTGCAGTTAGAACGAATAAAACAAAACACATTGATGCCAAGGTGTCTGATGCACTTGGTACCTTGACTAGTTTAGAGCAAAAGGGTGTTTCTATATCAGAGCAAATCAATCTAGGCTATACAGCGGCTTGGACAGAAATTAACCAATTTGTATCAAAAGATGAGAATGTTGTAAAAACATATCAACAACAGCAAGTAGAATCCCTACATAATGCAGCAATTTCTGAACAAGAATGTATAAAGCTTCTACAAAAAGCTGATGTTACTATTACAGCCAATCATCTTTTGGCAACACAAGATTTACTTCAGGGGAAAGGCGGAGTGTTCCGTAAGTGGAAACAAAGCATTTCGGAAACAGATACTAAAACTACAGAAGTATCAAATGAAGAAACTACACACACTATTAATATGGAACATATGTGGGAAACTATTGATGATAAAGATACATTTCAGGATACATATCAGACTATGATTACGGACATGAGTGCTACAGTAGAAGAGGTTACTTTTCAAGAAAATTCTTCCATAGAAGTGAAAGAGATGCAATTACTTCACAAACAGTTATATGTTATAGGACAACTTGCTAAACAAGAAGAATATATGATTCCTATGTATATTGGCGAGGAACTAACGAATATTCGTTTGATCTTGGAACAAGGAGAAGAAAAGGGAAAAGTAGTTATCTCAACTGATTTGGAAAAATTAGGCCATATAGAGGGACGTTTTCAGCTACAAGATGGCATGCTAAGTGGCTACTTGTGTGGAAATACAGAAGAAGCAGTTATGAAATTAGGTACAGTGTCCGATATATTCATTACCAGTGTTTCAGAAGAGTTACAAGTGCATTCTATGCAAGTTGTGCAGGGTGTGCCTAAGAGTGAAAATATAGGCGGTGGCACTGAAACTACCAACGAGGAATTGTATCAAGTTGCTAAAAAGTTCTTAACCGCTATGCAAAATCTATAAAACCCCAAAAGTGGGTAGGAGGAATTTATCTATGAGAATTAATTATAATGTTTCAGCTATGTTATCTAATAATGCATTGGCTAATAATGACAGCAGTCTGGCGGATTCTATATTAAAACTTTCTTCAGGACTTAAGATTAACAATGCAAAGGATAATCCAGCAGGATTAGCAATGGCAAAACGAATGAATGCCCAAATAAAGGGACTAGATGTTGCTGGACAGAACTCTAGTGATGGCGTGTCAATTGTTGAAACAGCAGACGGATCATTATCAGAGGTTACTGAAATGTTACAACGTATTAATGAACTTTCTATTAAAGCATGCACTGGCACTTTAAGTGATGATGACAGAGAGACCATACAGGATGAAGTTGCTGCATTAAAACAAGAAATTGAAAAAGTTAAGGAAAATACAGAGTTTAATGGTCAAAAGCTACTTAATGGTGAATTTAATTTAAAGGGATACACCAATGTCGAAGGCATTAAAGTAAATTATTATAGTGGAACATTAACTATAAAAAAATACGCTATAGAAAGTTTAGAAGTTATAGATGAAGTAGATGAAAATGGTAATCTAACTGGTAATAAAACAGTCGATATTAATAATGGCATTACATTGGGAAATGATTTTCCTAAAACTGTAGATCGTTTTGAAGTAAAAGATAATATTTTAACCATGTATGGTGCTAATGATTTTGAGTTAAAATTAGATTTAACTAATGCACAAACTGGATTATATAAAGATGGTGAACCATTGGGTGAATTAAATATTGATATAACAGGAATTGGGGGCATGCGCCTACAAGTGGGAGCCAATCAAGACCAAGTACTGGAAATGGGTATTCCAGCAATGTCTCTAAAAAATTTGGGTATTGAAGACATTGATGTGGGAACAAAAGCGGGTGCAGAGGATGCATTATCTAGAATGGATGGAGCGCTTGAATATGTTAATAAAGTAAGAAGTCGTTTGGGTGCCTACCAAAACCGTTTGGAAAGTACAATTAGTAGTCTTGATATTACAAGTGAAAATATGACAGCGGCTTATTCACGTCTTATGGATGTAGATATGGCGGAAGAAATGACCAACTATACGACCAAACAAGTGCTTACACAGGCAGGAACTTCTATGTTGGCACAAGCGAATGAAAGACCTTCTCAAATATTGCAGTTATTACAATAAAAGGTGATTATATATGACCAAAGAGACTAAACAAGACTTTACATTAAAGATTACACAAGCAAATTCGACAGAATTAATTGTTATTTTATATGATATGATTCTTTGCTATATACAAGATGGAGAAGAGGCGTTTAAATCTAATAATAGAGCTGCTTTTCGTGAAGCTATTCGCAAAATAAGAGGCTGCATCAATGAACTGCTTTACTCTCTAAATATAGAATATGAGATTGCTTCCAATCTTTTGCAGCTCTATCTTTTCTGTATTCGTAGACTTGCTCTTGCAGAATTACGTAATGAGGTAGAGTTATTGGGTGAGATAGAAGGTATTCTTTCCAAACTAAGACAAGCTTATAATGAGATTGCTGACCAAAATAATGAAGCGCCCATTATGCAAAACTCACAAACTGTTTATGCTGGCTTAACGTATGGTAAAAATACATTAACTGAAAACATGCCTGAACAAGGTACGAACAGAGGGTTTTTGATATAAAGAATCTTGATTACCTGTTTGTTCTAAGGAGGCTAATTCGGATAAATATTTATAACGCTTTAATAACGAATTAATTTCATAGATATAGCAGTCAATCATATCTATTTCAACTGCATTATCAAAACCCGCATAGGCAATTTCTAAAGCTATGCGGGTTTTTTCTAAATCTTCCCGCAGAGTAGGTAATGGACTAAAGTCTTCTTCAAAGGTATCTATTGTTTGTAAGCTTTGACTAAAATGTGTTCTCATATATAATTACTCCTTACTTACTTTTCTATAAAAAGTATAGCCATATATAAGTAAAATATTCCAATAAAGCTAAAAAAAGACTATAATGCTAAAAAATAGTAATAAAATTAAATAAAACTCATATTCTAGAATAAATATAAGAAGGCAATGGGTTATTTTTATGGAAAAATATCTTGGGACATTACTAATTGTAGCGGCATGTACCGTGGTTTTGCTTATTGGTGCCTTACGAAAAAAAACAGAATGGTTGTTGAATTTTATTTTAAGGGGAATATTGGGAACCATTGCTATCTATTTTATAAATATTGCAATTACTAGTATGGGACTTGAAACAAATGTAGGGATAAATATAGTTACAGTTTTATCCTCAGGATTTTTAGGAATGCCAGGAGTATTGGCTCTTTATGGAATTGGGTTTTATCAATTGATATAGAAAATTATTGACTAGTAAAACCGTTTCGCAAGAAGGATTTGTGAGACTGTTTTTGACATTAAGAAATCCTTATTTTATCAGTTGTTGAGTGATTTTTAAAAATGTTTTTTTAAGATTATTGTTAATACTTACCAAAAATATATTATTTTCATTTACCCTATAGACAAGTAATTAATTTGTCGCTATAATCCATTTACAACATTGAATATTCAAATGTTTCTTATTTTCTTTATGTGATACTTCTGTAAGGAAGGTTTTCTATCACAACATTCATTTTATTATAAATTTAATATAGAGGGAGGATATTTTGGTTGCCTTATGTATTTTAATGCTTTTAGTATGTCTAACAGACTACTCCATCACCAAGATACCTAATATACTTATAGCTGCAATTGGACTTTGGGGTCTCGTATATCAATTTCAAACATCTAGAGGAGCAGGAGTAAAGTGGTATTTTCTTATAGGAGGAATGGTTTTCGTAGTGCTTTACTTTGTTTATAAAATTGGGGCTTTAGGGGCTGGGGATGTAAAGCTATTTACAGTAATGGTTGGTTTTTTTCAGAGTGAATCTGTACTCTATTTTTTATTCTATTCTTTCTTGTTTGCAGCTACCCTTTCGTTTATTAAAATTTTAAGAGGGCATAGTGGAAGGGAGCGAATCATTTATCTATATGAATATATTTTGGAAGTTATCAAAACAGGAAAATGGAGTATGTATTTTCAGGATAATATAGAAAAGTCGAAAATGGGAATTCGTTTGTCTGGTCCTGTTTTGGCTGGACTATTATTACATATAGTAGGTGCATATTAAATGTAATCAATCATTATATTGGTAAAAGGAGGGTCGTTTTGGAAGAAAAAATATTGGTGCTATGTGATTTAGAGGAAGAATATACTCAGCGTATGAGTGATTTTTTGAAGGGGCATCAAACTATATTTGGAGATATTCGTGTATATACCAATATGCAGAGTCTGCTTAATTTTGTAACCGATCATTCTATAGAATTATTGGTGATTGCAGAAAACGCATATATGCAAGGTATTAAAATGATAAATGAAATAGAAGGAATGAAAGTTATTGATGAAAATCGTATTATTTTACTTAATGAAAGTGGCATTGTCAAATGGGAACATATAAAAAATATTGACAAATATCAAGCGGCTGATAATGTTTTTAGAGAAATTTTACAAGAGTATGCTGAGGTAGTTGAGATATCCTATCCAAGATTGAACAAAATACATGGAACTCGACTAATTGGTATGTATTCCCCAGTTCGCCGATGTCTTCAAACTTCTTTTGCCCTAACATTAGGCCAAATGTTGGCCCAGAAACATAAAACCCTTTATGTGAATTTAGAACATTATGTAGGGATTTCTGAACTTCTGCCAGATATACAGACTAGGGACTTATCTGATTTATTGTTTTTCTTACTTGGAGATTCAGATAAATTTACAATTCGAATGCAGACAATTGTACAGAAAAAAGGCAACCTTGATTATATTCCACCAATGCGTATTGGACAAAACCTATTAGCAATTACCCTCGAAGAGTGGAAGGATTTATTATATCAGATTGTGGAGTGGGGAGAATACAAGTATGTCATATTAGATTTAACAGAGAATATTCAGGGCCTACTAGAAATCCTAAGAATGTGTTACAAAGTATTTACTCTAACGAAAGAGGATGAAATAGCAAAAGTTAAAGTAGCCCAATATGAACATATATTGCAGCTACATAAATATGAGGACATATTAAGGAAAACATTAAAATGTAATATCCCTCTGTTTCGCCGTTTGCCAACCCAATTGGAGCAGTTTACAAAAGGAGAGTTGGCGGAGTATGTAAAAACTATTATTGATGAATTGTTTCCATAGGAAAGAGGTTGATATATGAATGATTATATTAAAATTAAAAAAGACTTGCGTGAAAAGATTTTAGAAAAAATTGATTATTCCAAGGAATCAACAGATGAAGACATTGATCAAATTATAGACGAAGTTTTATTAGAATCACAATTAATTCAACTATATTCTGTTAAACTCCGTTGGAAATTAAAAAAGGAACTTTTTGATTCTTTGAGACGCTTAGATATTTTGCAAACGTTTGTAGAAGATTCTAATATAACTGAGATCATGATAAATGGGACAGAACATATCTTTATTGAAAAAGAAGGTCAAGTGATAGAATTAGATATTAAATTTGAATCTGAAGAAAAACTGCGTGATGTAATACAACAAATTGTAGCTGGCTGTAATCGAGTGGTAAATGAATCATCGCCTATTGTAGATGCCAGACTAGAAAATGGTGCTAGAGTGAATATCGTAATGAATCCAGTTGCTTTAAATGGTCCCATACTAACTATAAGGAGATTTCCTGATAAACCAATTACAATGCAAGACTTAATTAATAATAAATCAATAACACAAGAGGTGGCCCTTTTTTTACAAACGCTAGTACATGCCAAATATAATATATTTATAAGTGGGGGTACGGGAAGCGGAAAAACAACATTTTTAAATGTATTATCTGGTTTTATTCCTAAGGATGAAAGAATTATATCTATAGAAGATAGTGCTGAACTTCAGATTCAAGGGATTAGAAATCTTGTAAGATTAGAAACACGAAATAGTAATGTAGAAGGGTGCAAAGAAATCTCCATACGTGATTTGATAAGAACATCATTAAGAATGAGGCCAGATAGAATAATCTTAGGAGAGGTTCGTGGTGCAGAAGCTGTAGATATGATTCAATGCCTTAATACAGGACATTCGGGAAGCCTTTGTACTGGACATGCAAATAATTCTTACGATATGCTTTCTCGGTTGGAAACTATGATTCTCATGGGTATGGATATTCCTTTACAAGCCATTAAACAGCAGATTGCTTCTGGAATTGATATTATTGTTCATTTGGGAAGGTTGCGTGACAAAAGCAGAAAAGTTCTAGAAATCATAGAAGTAGTAAATTATAAGGAGGGAATAATCATGACAAATTCACTTTTTGCTTACGAAGAAGAGAGGGAGGATTGCAATGGAAAGATTGTAGGAAAATTAAATAAAAAGGGGGAGTTGATAAATGAAAACAAACTTAAAGAAGCGGGTTTATCATTCTCCCAAGGATTATAATAGATTTATATGGTCAACTCGGGAGTTTATAATTGAAATATCTAAATCTGTTGGTATTGTATTTTTATTATCTTGGTTTTTCTATCGTAGTATCTGGGCAGTTCTGCCTATTAGTTTCCTTGGAGTACTGTATTGGAAGAAAAGTATAAATGAGAATGTACAGGCGAATCGTAAGAAGCTTGTTGATCAGTTTCAGGAGTGCATATTGTCTGTGGCGGCCTCCCTTGATGTTGGATATTCCGTAGAAAATGCTTTTTTAGAAAGCTATTCAGATATGCAAATGCTTTTTGGAAAAAAATCATTTATTTGTAACGAACTTCAACTCATAAAAAGGGGGCTGATTATAAATATTACATTAGAAGAGCTTCTTACAAGTTTTGGACAAAGAAGTAATATCCCAGAGATAAAAGAATTTGCAGAAGTATTCGTAATCGCCAAAAGAAATGGAGGGAGTATCCCTGAAATTATCAGAACGTCAGCAGAAATTATTAGTCAAAAAAACAAAGCAGAAGAAAATATAACGACGTTAATTGCTTCAAGACGTTTAGAGCAAAAGGTAATGAATGTAATGCCTTTTGGAATCTGCATTTATGTGGGGGCGGGGAACCCTGGCTATTTTGACAGTTTATACCACAATTTCTTTGGAGTCTGTCTAATGAGTGGTTGCCTTATCGCATATATACTTGCATATTACATGTCTAATAAAATATTAGAACGGGCTTGTAGGATATGGTCTAAGGTTTAGGTGTTGGAAATGTTTGGATAAAGGAGGTGAACTATGTATGTCTTTATGTTGATACTAATTCTAGTATATGTAATTCTTGGCTGGTTTTCCAGAAAAGAGCAAATAGCGAAAGATGTTGGTATTTTATTTAGACCCTTTTACCGTATTGGCACATTTTTATATAAAAAAATTTGTATTAAGAAATTACATCTATTTACAACGTTACAAGTGAGAAAAGATTTACAGTATCTTTATCCTAGAGAAAATATTAATTTGCTAGAAACAGATTATTATATTAAAAAAATAAGTTTGATTTTAATTATTTGCTTGATAGGTACAGTAATCAGCTCGTTGGTAACATTGCAAAATGTAGAGAGCAATATTCTATCAAAGAATGGAATAGTAAAAAGAAGTGACTATACAGAGGGGGAGCAAACGCTTTATGTAGAAGCCGATATGGGTACAGGTGCATCGCATCTAATTACGGTAAAAATGACAGAGCGAATATTAAATCCAGAAGAAGCAGAATCATTAGAAATAGAGTTTTGGGAAGAATTATGCCCCATTATCCTTGGTAATAATATTTCCTATGAAGGAGTAACTGAGAATTTATCATTATTAGAAGAATTAGAGGGATACCCCTTTATTGTGGAGTGGAGTAGCAATTTGCCAGAATACATGAACAGAAGAGGTGAGATTGGAGAAATAAAAGAAAAGGAGGGCGTGATAGTTATATTAACAGCACGTATTACATATGGAGAGCTAGAATGGGTGCACAATCTCACGGTACAATTAAAACCCCCAAATCTTACCGATAAGGAGAGAGAGCGTCAAGAACTTTTGTGGATGATTGAGGAACTAGAGGCAGCAAGTGTAAATCAGGAGGAATGGAACCTCCCACAAGAATTTGATGGGAAAAAAATAATTTGGAGAGAGCAAATAGAGAATAATAGCATATGGATACTGCTAATATCATTTGCTGTAGCTTTTGGAATCTATTTCTTAATGGACAAGGATTTACATGCTAATCACAATAAGAGAAGAGAAGAAATGAAGGAATATTATCCACAAATTGTAAATAAAATGGTGTTGTTTTTAAGTGCTGGTATGACGATACGAGGAGCTTTTCAAAAGATATCGGAGGACTATAATGCTCAAAAAAAGTATTTAAAAGTAAAAACAGCTGTATATGAAGAGATGCTTTGCACTTGCCAAGAGTTAAGAACAGGTACTTCGGAAAGTATAGCGTATGAGGCATTTGGAAAACGTAGTGGAAGTCAAGAGTATATAAGGTTTTGTACTTTATTAGGGCAAAATCTAAAAAAAGGAAACAGTACTCTACTAAGCAGATTACGAGAGGAATCTCAAAAGGCTATACAAGAGCAAATGAATCATCGAATGAAGATTGGAGAAGAGGCAACAACAAAGTTACTAGTTCCAATGATAATTATGTTGAGTATTGTAATGGTGTTGGTGATGTTGCCTGCGTTTTCGACTTTTTGAGTGTGTGTGGACTTCCAAAATACCATAAAGGCGGAAATCCTTGTAAACGGGAATAAGTCGAAAACGTTCGTTGAAAATAAATATAAAATAAAAAGGAGGTTGTGTATGGTGTTGAAAAAATGGAGGGATTTTTGTAGAGAAGAGGATGGTATGGGGACGGTGGAAATAATTTTAATTATAGTGGTTTTGGTGGGACTTGTTATTATTTTTAAATCACAGATTACTGAATTGGTAGAATCAATTTTTTCTAAGATTACTTCTCAAACTAAGAAAATATAATAAGGCTAAATTTAGAAAAGAATGATTGTGGAGGGGATTGGTGAAAAGAGGTGTTTTTAATAAGAAATGTATAGGGGGGTATCTTACAGTATATGTAGCTTTATCTATGACGGTTTTGTTGACTCTGGCTCTTGTTCTAATAGAAGGTGTGCGCAGAAATGCAATCAGAATGGAAGCTGAGATTATTACAGAAATTGGACTAAATAGTATTCTAGCTGAATATCACCAAGAGCTATTTAATCAATATAACTTGTTTTATATTGATACCTCATATGGTACGAATAATCCTTCTTGGCAAACAACGCAAACACATCTTGAGGATTATCTAGAGAAAAATTGTGATACAACAGACGTTTTGGGAGGATGGTGGTATAAGGATTTTATAGCATTGTCAGTAGATAGCATAGATATAAAGACGGTGGTAGTAGCCACAGACAATGAAGGTATTTGGTTTAGGAAAAGAGCAGTAGAGGCAATAAAGGCTGATATCGGAGTGGATACTTTGGAAGAAGTTATAAAATGGTTGGACGTAGTTGAAGCACAAGGCAGGGAGAAACAAAAGATAGATAAAGATAATGAAAGCCAAAGTATTCAAATAAGAGAAGAACTATCATTGTCTGATGCTCAATGGAACATATTAGAAGATATTAATCCTATGAAACAGTGGGAAGAAAAACGTTCTATAGGAATAGCTAGTTTATTTGTTTCGAATAGTGAAGAAATATCTCAGGCAAGAGTAGATTTATCACAATTATGCTCGTGGAGAAAAAATCAGAATTTATTAAATCAAGGAAATAGAACAAAATTTATTCCGGAATCTAATTTGATAGAGGAACTTCTTTTTCAAGAATATCTCTTACGCTATAGTAGTTTCTATGGTAATCCTTTGGACAAGGGTTCCTCTCAATTGGATGCTTTGCAATATCAAATTGAATATATTATTAATGGAAAAGATAATGATATAGATAACTTAAAAAGTGTAATTTATCGTATTAGTGCATTGCGCGAAGCTTCAAATGCTGCCCATATATTTACAGATGAAGAAAAATGCATGGAGGCAGAATTGGTAGCAACTCTACTAGCTAGTGCAGTACTGCTTCCAGAAATAGCCCCTATTTTAAAAACTGTTATTTTGGTTGGTTGGTCATTTGCTGAAACTACGTATGACATGAAAGTTTTATTGGCGGGAGGTAAAGTACCCTTAATAAAAAACTCGGAAAATTGGCATTTTTCCTTAAATAACATCTTGAAAACAAAAGAATTAGATGATTCCGAGGGATGGAAAGAAGGGCTGAAGTATGAAGATTATCTGAGAATTTTACTAACTCTTACTAAAACAGAGACAAAAACTTTTCGCATGTTAGATGTTATTGAGATGGATATAAGAAGAACAAAGGGAAATAGAAATTTTCGTATAGATGGCTGTATTGATTATATAGAAACAGAAATAGAGTTTTCAAGTAAATACGGATATGAATATAGTATTTTTAGACAAAAAGAATATTAATAAAAAGGTTAATAAGAGGCAAATAATGATGTCTTTTTTATGGAAATGTAACAATTAACAAGTAAAAATAAAGATGAAGCCTTCTCCGACAAAACGATAAAAATTAGAAAGTCTCGCCCAAGACATCCCCTATAAATATTCCATAAAAAAGATATCATTATTTGTCTCTTAAAAATAATCTATAAAAAGGGGAAGCGAATGCAAAAGAAAATAAAGAAAAACTATATGATGAAAGCAAGCATGACAGTAGAGGCTACAATAGTACTTCCCTTGCTATTGTTTTTCTTTGTAAATTTAATGTCATCTATTGAGATGATAAGGCTTCATAGCAATCTTCAGTTAGCTCTATGGGAAACAGGTTCTCGTATGACTGTTTATAACTATGCTTATGAAACCATCAAGGACAGTGCAATATCAAAAGAAAAAGATTTAAATAATTTACTGGAGGGCGCAATTGGAGTTGTGTACAACAATGTATTTGCAAGAAATGAAGTAATTGATTACGTGGGTGAAGAATATCTGATGAGATCACCACTAACTTATGGTCCGGATGGTTTGATTTTTCTTGAATCTTCAAATATAGAAAAGGACTATGTTGATCTTGCTGTGACATACCAAGTTTCCGCCCCAATACAGTTTATTGGTTTTCCCTCCTTTCGTATGTCTAATCGCTTTTATGGAAAGGCATGGACTGGATACACTATTTTAGAAATTGACGAAGTAAATGATGAAAATTTTGTATATGTCACAGAACATGGAAGCGTTTACCATACAACAAGAGAGTGTAGTTACCTGAAGCGCTTGGTAAAAGCTATTTCAAGTACAGAGATAGACTATATCAAAAATGAGACGGGTCAGAATTATTTGATTTGCTCGCTTTGTAAAAATAATCCTATAGGAAAAGAGGTTTTTATTACCGCTGGCGGTTATCGTTATCATTTAATAAAAAACTGTACAGCTATTACTAGAATGATCTTTCCGATAGAGGTAGAAGCTGCCAAACAATATAGGCCATGTAATAGATGTGGTAGTCACTAATGTTAAATTGAAAGGATTTAAGGGAAATATGCAGGAATGGATAAGCAGTGTATTAAAAATTAGTATTATTATAATGTTCCTTTGCGTACTAAGTTATTTTGATGTGAAATATAGGGCGATACCCAAGCGCTTTTTATTATTGGGAAGTGTCATTGGGGTGTGCTGTGCGGGTGGGTGTATTATGCGCCAACCAAGTTTTATGTGGCAATACCTATTGGCTTGCATGCCAGGGGTGTTTTTTATATTTACTGCAATACTTACGCATAAGGTAGGTCTAGGAGATGGTTGGTTACTTTTGATTCTTGGGGCAACTTTGAAGTATAATTATTGTCTGACTGTTTTTGCGGTTAGTATGTTTTTGATTAGCGGTTATTCAATAATACAACTATTAATAAAACAAAAAAATCAACAGTCAACAATTCCCTATGTACCATTTCTGACAATGGCAATGATTTTGAGTCTTATATGTAAGATTAATATTAAATAAGTAAAAGGAGAGAATAAGAATTAGCAAGTTAATACAAATTGAAAGCAATCGATTTCCCCAACTGCATAAAGAAGAACAAAGAAGAGGTGTGGAAGAAAATGCTTATTTCACAGTAGAAGCAGCTTTGATAATTCCGCTTACACTAGGAATACTAATTTTTCTTATATTTATCATGTTCTATCAATATGATAGGTGTTTGCTAGAACAAGATATAGGAATGGTTGCATTTTGGGGGACTACAGTTAAGGCGGACGACAATCAATTATTAATGGAAGAAGTACAAAATAGGGAAGCCAATATTTATTGGGAAAAATATATTTTATTTTATCCTCAGGATATGAATGTATCCATAGGTAATGGCAAAGTATCAGTGGAAAAAAGGGGAGATATATCTATACTATTTAGCGGTTTGGCAACAGTACCAGATTTAAAAAACTGGGAAATTGTCACAAGTTATACTAATAGACGATTATCGCCCAAATTTATGCTAAGAAGTATCAATAAAAATTACAAATGAGCTGGAGGAAAAAGGGGTGCTACAATCAGAGTATATCAGAAATATGAATAGTAATTATGAGAGGGTATTATTAGAAGAAAAGCCGGATGAAAAAAGATATCAATACTGTATGATAAGTAAAGGAGGAATTAAGGGGTTACTTTCGTGCAGCTTACGATATATAGATGATTTAGCATATTTGTATTATGATATTACTTCAATGCAAAATGTTGAACAGTTATGTTCTAAAAAGATAATTACACGTAGCTGGATGAAAAACTTTTTGTGGAGCATGCAACAGGTTAATCTAGGATTGACTCGTTTCTTACTAGATGACCGAAATATAATATGGCATCCAGAACATATGTTTCAAGATTTGGAAAAAGAAGAGTTCTTTTTTCTTTATATTCCTTATTTTGATGGAGAGTGTGGGTTTTTAAAACTCATTGAATTTTTAATAGATCATATTGATTATGATGATGAGGTTTTAGTAGAATACATATATAAAATGCATGAACAATATGAATTTTTGGGTTCGATTTATCTTCAAGAGCAAATTTTCATAGATGCAAAAGTATTAGAACAGCCTCAGACTATTGCTAGTTTATCAAATAATAATATTGCGGAAAGCTTATTAGGCGAATTGGAATCTATAGAAATAGATAACGTAAATACTGAAAATGATGATGTATTTAACCAACTCGAAGAAAGGAAAGAGGAAAAAAGGGGGCTACTTCACTTGTTGGATGGACGTAGAAAAAAATATAAGCTTGAAAAAGCGCGTCTTCAACAGAGTGCTGATAATTATGAAGGTGAGTTTGCATTGGTTTGTGAAGAGCCAGCTTATGAAGCGGATGAATATGGTAAGACTGTATACATTGAGGAATCTGAGAAGGAAGAACCTATTATCCGTAGACTTTATACAAGAGAAGGCAAGTGCATTGTTAGCTTAACAAAACCATCTTTTCTTATAGGTAAGAAAAAAGAAGAAGTGGATATTGTTTTACAAGATGCTTCTGTGAGTAGAATCCATGCTAAAATTACACAGGAAAATGGTATGTTTTATGTTGAAGACATAAATTCTACAAATGGAACTTTCAAAAACGGTTTGCGTCTGCAACCTTATGAAAAAAGAGTATTAGAAAGCGAAGATGAAATTAAATTTGGCAAAACTGTTTTTGTTTATCGCTAATAATGGTAAGGTAAATAGTACTCATATACATTAAGAAGCATTTATTGTAATATTGACTGATTAGGATATTTAATGGTACAGTTTATTTTGTAATCATTTAAATGAATGTGAGGAAATATGAAGGAATTAATTTCTAAGGTCAAAAATGCTTCTTTTATAAGCGTGTTTTTAATACTAATTAATGTGATTGTATTTATAATATGTACAATTACTGGCCAAGTGTTATATAATATGGGAAGATTAAGTGTATATGAGTTCTTTGTACTTGGTGAAAAAGGAAGATTGGTATGGTCCATATTTCTTCATGGAAGCATAGACCATCTTTTCAATAATATGCTCTTGCTCTTTTTCCTAGGCAGTTTAATTGAAAAGGAAATAGGGCATATCCGTTTTACCATATTCTATTTCTTATCTGGTATAGGTGGAGGTATTGCTTCGCTGATTACCAAATTAGTGTTTTATGATGGCTCTGCTTCTATAGGAGCTAGTGGTGCAGTATTTGGAATGGATGGAGTATTGCTGGCCCTTGTTCTTTTTTCAGATAAAAAGCTGGCAAGTGCCACTCCAATAAGAGTAGGTTTTATGATTTTATACTCTTTGTATACAGGTTTTACAGGAACAAATATTGACAACGGAGCACATGTTGGTGGTTTGATAGTTGGATTTTTATCTGGAACAATTATGTGTATTTTCCAGCGAATTAGAAAACGTATAAAAGACGTACAAAATAAACAGATGTGATAGGATATAAGGGAGGTAACAAGTTGAATATTAATATTTATTATGGTGGTAGAGGATTGATTGACGATCCAACTCTATGTGTAATTAATAAAATGCAACAAGTTTTAACAGAACTTCGTGTGAATGTGCGTCAATTTAATCTATATGAGCATAAGAATATGATTACCACTCTTCCAGAAACGTTAAAAGAAGCAGATGGAATTATTTTGGCTACAACTGTTGAATGGTATGGAATTGGTGGCTACATGCAGCAATTTTTAGATTCGTGCTGGCTTTATGGAGATAAAGAGAAAATTGGGAAAATATACATGTGTCCAGTTGTTATGTCTACCACATATGGAGAGCGGGAAGGGAAAATAAATCTGTCAACCGCATGGGAAATACTTGGAGGTAAACCTTGCAGTGGGATTTGTGGCTATATAGCCGATACCGTAGAATTAGAAATGAATAAGGAGTATAGCAACATAATAGAAAAAAAAGCAGAAAATATGTATCGTGTCATCAACCAAAAAGTTGCAAGTTTTCCAGCAAGTAATCAAGCTGTAAGACAAATGGTTTCAACGACACAAAATATAGACCTTACACCTCAAGAAACAGAACAACTTTCTAGATATGTTGCAGATGATAGTTATGTGAAACGACAAAAAGAAGATATACAAGAGCTAACCAGTCTTTTTCGCGATATGATGGGAGAGGGGGAAAGTGAGACGTCGGAAGAATTTATACAAGAGCTTAAAGCATCCTTTAAGCCCATTCCAGGAGTTGAAGCTGAGTATTTAATAAAGCTGGAACAGAAGAGTTTATGCATTTCGGTAAAAAATGCTGAATTGGAGTGCTATTACGGTACAGTCGCTAAGCCAGATGTGGAAATTCAAATGAGCAGAGATGACATGAATGAAATTATATGTGGAAGATTAAGTTTTCAGAGAGCGTTTATGAGTGGAATAGTAAAGCTCAAAGGTGATTTTAAAATATTACGTACATTAGATCAAATTTTTGTTTTTAAGAATGAATAATAAGGAAGTGATTTAAACAAATAAAGTACAGTTAAAGGAGACGAAAATAATGAATGATAATTGTATTTTTTGCAAACTTGCAAATGGCATTATTCCGACTAACACCTTATTTGAAGATAAAGATTTTCGAGTTATTTTAGATGTTGGTGCTGTTACAAAAGGTCATGCACTTATAATATCTAAAAAGCATGCCGCTAATTTATATGAATTGCCAGATGATACGGTATCTCAAATAATGGTAATAGCTAAAAAAATGGCAGTGCAAATGACGGAAAAATTAAACTGTGATGGGTT
>CAZKGP010000016.1:0-18631 GCA_964552225.1 uncultured Acetatifactor sp. | reverse complement strand
AAGATGAATACGACATGGCAGGATTTGCTGTTGGTGTTGTAGATGAGAAGGATTTGATAACTGGAGCAAGCATTAAGGTAGGGGATGTTTTAGTGGGTATTGCTTCATCAGGTGTACATAGCAACGGATTTTCATTAGTGCGTAAGGTTTTTGACATGACTAAGGAAAGCCTTGATACCTACTATGATGAATTGGGAAGTACTTTAGGAGAGGCATTAATTGTTCCTACCAAAATATATGTAAAGGCATTGAAAGCAGTGAAAGATGCTGGTGTTACAATTAAAGGCTGTAGTCATATTACTGGTGGCGGTTTTTATGAAAACATACCGAGAATGCTTCCAGAAGGAATCCATGCAGTAGTTCAAAAAGATAGCTATGAATTACCAGCTATTTTCAAACTTATGCAGTCAAAGGGAAATATTACAGATGAGATGATGTACAACACATATAATATGGGACTTGGAATGATTTTGGCAGTAGATCCAGCGAATGTAGATAAAGCAGTAGAAGCAATTAAAGCAGCAGGTGAGACACCTTATATTGTTGGTAAATGCGAGAATGGAGAACAAGGAGTTACCATATGCTAAGAATAGTAGTATTAGCGTCTGGTGGTGGAACTAATTTGCAAGCCATTATAGATGCCGTAGTAGCAGGTCGCATAACCAATGCTGAGATTGTTGGTGTAATCAGTAATAATAAGACGGTTAAATGCTTAGAGCGAGCAAGAAATGCTGGAATACCAGCTATTAGCATTTCTCCTAAGGATTATAGTAGTAGAGATGATTTTAATATTGAATTCTTGAATAGGTTAGACCAATTTTGTCCAGACTTAATTGTTTTGGCAGGTTTCTTGGTAACTATTCCGGAAGCAATGGTATCTAAATATAGCAATCGTATCATTAACATTCATCCCTCCTTAATTCCATCTTTTTGTGGTGTAGGGTACTATGGTTTAAAGGTTCATGAAAAGGTATTAGATCGTGGTGTTAAAGTAACAGGAGCTACTGTACATTTTGTTAATGAAGGTATGGATGAAGGTCCTATTATTTCTCAAAAAGCTGTGATGGTAGAAGACGGAGATACTCCCGAATTATTACAGCAAAGAGTAATGGAAGAAGCAGAATGGAAAATTCTTCCCGATGCAATTAATAACATTGCCAATCATAGAATTAAAATAGAAGACGGAAAAGTTTCAAAAGTAAGACAAGAGAATTAAGAAAGGCATGGGAAATCAAGAATGAAGGTTTTGATAGTAGGAGGCGGTGGAAGAGAACACGCTATTGCTGCCAGTGTGGTAAAAAGTCCGAAGGTTAATAAACTTTATTGTGCACCAGGTAATGCAGGCATTAGTCAACTAGCTGAATGTGTACCAATCGGTGCAATGGAATTTGATAAAATAACAGCTTTTGCTCAGGCTGAAAAGATTGATTTTGTAATTGTGGCACCGGATGATCCCTTAGTTGGAGGTTTGGTTGATGATTTGGAGGCAAAAGGAATTCGTGCGTTTGGTCCCAATAAAGCCGCAGCTATTTTGGAAGGAAGCAAAGCTTTTTCAAAAGATTTAATGAAAAAATATAATATTCCTACTGCAGCATATGAGAATTTTGATTGTCCTGATGATGCATATACATACCTAGAAACAGCTAAGTTCCCCATTGTTTTGAAAGCAGATGGTCTTGCTCTTGGAAAAGGTGTATTGATTTGTAATACCTTAGAAGAAGCAAAGGCAGGCGTACAATCCATTATGGAGGATAAGGCATTTGGTACTGCTGGTAACACTATGGTAGTGGAAGAATTTATGACAGGAAGAGAAGTCAGTGTTCTTACATTTGTAGATGGTAAAAACATTCGCATTATGACCTCAGCACAAGATCATAAAAGAGCTAAGGATGGCGACCAAGGTCTGAATACTGGTGGAATGGGAACGTTTTCACCAAGCCCTTTTTATACACCAGAAGTAGATAAATTCTGTAAAGAGAATATCTATCAAGCTACCGTAGATGCTATGGCAGCGGAAGGCAGACCCTTTAAGGGTGTAATTTTCTTTGGTTTAATGTTAACTCCTGATGGACCTAAAGTATTAGAATATAATGCTAGATTTGGAGATCCAGAGGCACAAGTAGTGCTTCCTCGTATGAAAAATGATATTATAGAAGTATTAGAAGCTTGTGTAGACGGTACATTAGATCAAGTAGAACTTGAATTTGAAGACAATGCAGCAGTTTGTGTTGTACTAGCAAGTGATGGTTATCCTTTAGATTACGAAAAGGGGCTCGTGATTAAGGGGTTAGAACAATTTGAAAAGAGTGAAGGTTATTATTGTTTTCATGCAGGAACTAAGCTGGTAGGAAGTGATGTGGTGACAAACGGCGGAAGAGTGCTAGGCGTTACTGCAAAAGGTAGAGATTTAAAAGAAGCAAGAACTAATGCATATAAAGCAACAGATTGGGTAAATTTTGGCAATAAATATATGCGCCAAGATATTGGGAAAGCAATTGATGAGGCATAGCTTATGAAAACTTGGGGATTGGATTATTACGAAAGAGCATATTCATGTGAAAAATGTGGCAACGACATGATTTTTAAAGGTGTTGGTGAATACCAGTGCGAAAAATGCAACCATATTATGTATGATGATTATGGAAAGGTGCGTCTATATATAGAAACACATAGAGGTGCAACTGCTGTTGAAGTGGAATCCAATACAGGAGTGTCACAAAAGGCAATACGTCGGATGCTACGGGAATCAAGACTTGAAATAGCAGAAGAATCTAAACTCTTTATGGGTTGTGAAGTCTGCAAAAAGGCCATACGAAGTGGTTCGCTTTGTTCTGAGTGTGCGCGTTTGTATGGTAATAAGCCAGTAGATAAGAGTGTGAAAAAACATTCCATGCAAGGATATAGTACGAGTAAACCTAATTCACATGATGGAGAAAAAAGATTTGTCCGAAAGGATTCAAAATAGACAGTTATAAATATGCGCATGATGAGCGTAAGAATGAGGTGACAAATGAGAAAGACAAAAGGTATATGGATAGAACATTTAGGTGTGAAACTTGGAATTACATTATTGATAATGATAATTCTAGGATTGTCTCTTAATTGCTTTACTTTATATGCACACGCAGAGGCTTCTGGTAAAGTAACAGCCCAAAGTGCCAATATACGTAAGGAAGCAAATAGTACTAGCGAGGTTATTGGAAGTACAGAGCTAGGTAAGACGATATCAATTAAAAGTGAAGTAACAGGAAGTGATGGTATGATATGGTACCAAGTGTATGTAGATTCTAATACTCTTGGCTTTATCAGATCTGATTTAGTTGAAAAAGGTGAAGGCACCCTTGAATCTTACCAGGAGCAACCTGCCACACCAGCACCTACTACACCAACACCTACTACGCCGGAAACACCTGTGCCAAGCGGACCTACTGTGGAAGTAACACCTGTGCAACCTCAAAGTGCTACTGTGATAGGTGGGCAGATTCGCGTGCGTTCAGATGCAGATGCATCCAAATCAGATAATATTGTAACAACACTACAACAAGATGTGGTACTTACTGTAAATGGTCAAGCAACAGGTACAGATGGTAATATATGGTATCAAGTAAAATTCATCTCTAATGGATCTGATGTAACTGGATTTGTAAGAGCTGATTTTGTTACCTTAGCAGGAGATTTGGTACCAATTACGGATGAAACACCTGAAGAGCCACCTGCAGAGCCTACAGAACCTGAAGTGTCAGAGCCACCACAGGTACAAAAAGCCTTTGATACGATTGAAGAAGGCGGTGAATGGTTTCTTGTAGACAATTCCACTGAAACTGTCGGAAAATATAAAATTAATGACGTGATTGGTGCTCAAAAGCAGAATAAGGAATTATTTGAGAATAATAAGAAAACAATTAATAGTCAAAAAATTTGGATTATAATTTTAGTTATTATCTTAGTGGGATTAATCCTTGCTGTATCAGTATTGGTTATGAAAATAAAAGATATTAAAGACGAAGCATATTTTAGTGCTGTAGAGAAACAAACTATTCGAGAACGAGATGGAGGAAAAGAGGGCGGTTCTGGAAAGAGAGTTATGCATACAGTAGGTACGAACCAGAAAGCAGGACAACCTACAAGACCAAGGCCACAAGGGCAGTCAGCTCAGGCAGGCGGTCAAGCCAGACCAGCAAATCAAAGACCACAGGGGGGCCAGGCTAGACCCGCAGGTTCTAAACCAGCTAATCAAAGACCAATAAGCCAAAGACCAGTAAGCCAAAGACCACAAGGACAAGAGGCGAATAATGGTAATCAAGCAAAACCGAGACCGGTAAGTCAGCCACAATCACGAGCACCTCAAAATAATGGAAGAATGGAACAACCTAATCCTGCGTGGAAATCAAAGAACTTTATGTCAGATGATGAGTTTGAATTTGAATTTTTAAATTTTGATGATGAAAAATAAATATTATTTACCAATGATAAAAACAGACAGATTTGTCTGTTTTTATTGTATTGGGATTACACATTGACAAATGTCTGTTAAAATCTCATAATTAGAGATAGTGCAATTATTAAGGTTAATTAATTATGAACAATATTGCGAAAGGAGGACTAGCGCAATGAAGAAAGACAATAGCTACTTAAATGACTATGCTAATCTTTGTATGAGTGCAGATAAGATTGATCCTAATCTTTTTTCTGAATATGGAGTACAAAGAGGATTGCGTGATAAAAACGGCAATGGTGTATTGGCCGGATTAACTAATATTTCAAGAATTGATGCGTTTAAAATGGAGGACGGTAAGAAAATACCATGCGATGGTCAATTATGGTATAGAGGTTATGATTGTATTAAATTAGTACAAGGGTTTCGGGGGAAAAGGTATGGGTTTGAAGAAATTTCATATTTAATCTTATTTGGACAATTACCAAATGAAACAGATCTTCAAAAGTTCAAAAAAATTCTAGCTAAAAATAGAACTTTACCCACTAATTTTACAAGAGATGTTATTATGAAAGCTCCAAGCAACGATATTATGAACTCGTTAACTCGAAGCGTATTAACACTATCTTCTTATGATCCTAATACAAGTGATAATTCTATTGAAAATGTACTTCGTCAATGCCTAGGCTTGATTAGTGTATTTCCAATGCTATCGGTGTATGGTTATCATGCATTTAATCATTACAACTGCGATGAGAGTATGTATATTCATCGTCCACAAAAAGAACTTTCCACTGCTGAAAATCTTCTAATGATGTTAAGACCCAACAAACAATATACGGAGCTAGAGGCAAGAGTATTGGATATTGCTTTAGTGCTTCACATGGAGCACGGTGGCGGTAATAACTCCACATTTACCACAAGAGTGGTTTCATCTTCTGGTTCAGATACTTATTCTGTAATAGCAGCGGCATTATCTTCTTTAAAGGGGCCCAAACATGGTGGTGCGAATATTAAAGTGGTTGAAATGATGCGTGACATTCAAGAAAATGTAGATGATTGGAAAGATGAAGAGAAAGTACATAGTTATCTGCAACGTATCTTAAATAAAGAGGTGTTTGATAAAAAGGGATTGATTTATGGTATGGGACATGCGGTGTATTCCTTATCTGATCCAAGAGCACAAGTATTTAAAAACTTTGTAAAGGAACTAGCTGTAGCCAAAAAACGTGATGATGATTTTGCTCTTTATTCTATGATAGAAAATTTGGCACCCAAGGTTATTGCTGAAAAAGCGCATATTTACAAAGGGGTTAGTGCAAATGTCGATTTCTATAGTGGATTTGTGTATAGTATGTTGGAAATCCCGTTAGAACTTTATACACCGATATTTGCTATTGCAAGAATTGTTGGCTGGAGTGCTCATAGAATCGAAGAACTTATTAACATGGATAAAATTATTCGTCCAGGTTATAAGAGCGTAATGCAGGAACTGGAATATGTTGATATAAAAGATAGAAAGTAATTGCTACTAACGTTCATTATATAGAAAAAGCTGAGGAAACCACATTGATGTGTTTCTCAGCTTTTTTCTATTTCTTACTACCTATATATTACCACAAAAATGTGATTTTTTCAAGTCTTGTAAGTGTAATATATGGGCAGTATAATAATGTTCACTCGTTGACAGTATCCCAAAAAGACACAGTTTGAAAGGGAGGAATATTAATATGCCTGAACCAATTTTTACATTAATTCAACAGAAAAAGGAAGAACGTGAAATAGGACAATTATTACAATATAATGAAAAAAGTCAACATTTTGGTTTGGCTCTTGCTCCGGAACAAGCCAAGGAATTGGTAATGTATAGGAATGAGAGTTTAAGGAAATATCAAAGGGTTGAGTTTGGCAAAGGAATATTGGAGGAACTTATATTTCAGTTTTGCGATTCACAGTACATTAATCAAGATAATTATTTGGATACATTGAAGAAATTACAGGAGATTTTTTATTTATTTAAGAATGAGACACAAGAGAAAATGTCAGATTCAGAGTTGCTGAATTTTATGAAAGAACAATTTGAAACGGTATGCTATGGAGATTTAGAGTATCTCTCAACCACTTGTTTAGCACGTCTTTCACAAGCCATAAGAAGTGGTTATAGCAATCATATGGCAAAGGATGGTCGAGGAGTGTTAGAGGATGTTGACGAGGAGGTACGTTGGGATCCTGACTTGTATTATCAGGTGTTAAAAGAATTAACATGGAGATAAGTGCGGGAGGAGAGGGCTTTGAGTCAAAATTCAATATATCCAATAGAGGAATTAATTCCAATTGTGGAAGTGTTAGCAGATAAATATACAAGTAAGGAAAGTAGCTCGGTGTCATATGATACAGCAGAAATGCTTATGGAGGCTGTTGTTTATTGTTTGGATGAATATAAACAGGAGAAGGAAAGTTCAGATAAGGTAGATGAGGATGTAATGACAACGATGGTTCCTTTTTTAGTGTCTGAAGTTTCTTCAAAAGAGGCATATGAATGTGGGTATCAGCTTGTTTTGGATAAAGTATATGAAGCAAAAGAACTATATCATACAATTTTGAAGCGCTTTGAAGGGTATGGCTGTAAAAATTATATAGATACGGTTCAAAAAGGAATGCCAGCTTTTTTTCAGCGATATGATCCCAAATTCAGACCGCAGGACCATATTCTTACATTAGATTATCCAACTCTGAATCCACTAAAACATTCATGTGGGGTAGATGCCATATACGAATATCTCCAATATATTCAAATGGAGAATGAATTTCTAAATGTTTTCCCCTATTATGCAGTAGAACGATTGCTACATAGTATCGACAGCCGCTATGAAAAAAGGTTTATGGATAATATTTGTTATGTTGTATTAGAACGTGCTGTTTGGTGTATGTTAACAGAAAACCCTGTGACAGAGCTTTCTATCCAAGAATCTGATATGGAAACCATAAAATTCATTTTAATGCAAGAAACAGAACGGAAAGAAGAATTAATTGATTTGATAGAGACTAAAATAGTAAAATGTATTCATATTTTATTAGAGCAAGGATTTAAAGGTAATACTAATTTAAAAAAATATTTTGAAGGTGTGGGGAGAGAACTTGCGGTTAGGCTGTATTATACTAGATGAATAGGTGTATAATGTAGTAAAATAACCCTAGACTCTTAGGTAGGGTAGTTTGATACACACTTAAAAAGGATGATGCAAAATGTCAGGTACAATAATTGAATATTTAACTGAATATGGAAAGGATTCATTTGACCAACGTCCTTTTAATGAGGTGGATAGTTTAGTGCTATGTCAGCTTTCTTATTTAAAGTTTGATGATATTGTTCCTAGCGTTATGGATAACAAAAGATCTGTGACGTTGACAGAGATTTGTAAACATTCAAATTTTAATAATTTATTTTCAGATACCCGCTATGAAAAAGATAATAGAGCTTTGTTTAATGGTGTATTGCAAAGCAGAAGATTTGCTAATTTAAAATTAAACTGTTATATAAATTTAATCGAACAAACATGGGAGACACAATTTTCTGCCATTACTTTTTTGCTGGAGAATAGTACCATATATGTAGCATATAGGGGAACCGACGAAACAATTGTGGGTTGGAAGGAAGACTTTAATATGGCTTTTCAGCATCCTGTTCCAGGGCAATCATATAGTGTGAAATACCTAAATATAGTAGCAAGTAAAGTAACGTGTCCAATTTTGGTAGGGGGACATTCAAAAGGTGGTAACCTTGCGTTATATGCCGCTATGAATTGTCTGCCCCAAATACAAAATTTTATTGCTACAGTATATTGCATGGATGGACCGGGATTTCGCCCAGAAGTATTAGACTCTGAACGCTTTGAGTTAATCAAAGATAAAATTATAAAAATCCTTCCAGAATCATCATTTGTGGGGTTGATTTTTGAGAATCAAATCCAATATGAAGTAATAGAAAGTCGTAGCTTTGGACTAAGTCAACATAATCCTTATAATTGGCGAGTTATAGATGGTGCTTTTGCAAAGGTGCCCAAAATATCTGATAGAAATAAAAGAATGGATAACACCATTAACCAATGGATATTATCGCTGGATGAAGCTACAAGAAAATTATTTATCAACACATTATTTCAAGTGATATCAGCCTCCAAAGCTGAAAATCTAATAGATTTTACATCAGACTGGAGTAAAAGTGTAAATGGCATGATATCTGCTCTGAAAGAGATGGATGAGCAGACAAAATCAATGCTAAAAGAGATTATAAAATCTCTTTTTGAAATAGGTAGGGGTCATGCCAAGAAAGAAACTAAGAGTGATAAGAAGAAATTAAGGATGAAAAAAACCAAAGAAGAGGTTCTCCGCTAGCGGAAGCTTTTTGGACGTCTATGCGTTCTGGGTGCCATTGAAAACCCACAATAGGGAGTGTTTGGTGCATAATGGCTTCTATACAGCGGTCTTCACTGCACCATTGAATGGGAGTGATTCCTCGTCCTAGTGTTTTTAGACCTTGATGATGGGCACTATTTACAATCATCTCTGAACCATAAATATTGCCTAAAAAAGAAAGAGGGTCAATGTCAGTATTATGATATTGATCCATGTTTTTATACCTATGAATTTCTGCTGTGGTTAAATCCTGATATAGAGTTCCCCCAAAGGCAACATTAATAACTTGCATGCCTTTACAGATACCCATAACAGGTTTTTGCTGTTGAATACAGTAGTCTAGAGCTTGAAATTGAAGAATGTCAAGTTCAGTATCAATATTTTGAGACCCATTATTATGTTTTCCAAAAAAAGCAGGAGTAATATCTCCGCCACCAGGAAGCACCATTCCATCACAAGCGTATAATTTTCCCAGTGATAAAGTGGTTATTACATCTGAAGTAATATTGGAAAAAAAACGTTCATAGTTTTTAGTATCCTTTTTTCGACCTATTATTGCAATTTTCATAACGAAATCTTTCCTTGTCTTTGTATTTGTTATAATATATGCTAAGGTTAGTACATAATGAACAAAGAAAATCTGTGGATTTTCACATTTAATTTAATCGCGAACAAGAGTAGAATATAAAATTATAAATGCGTAGATTGAAAGGATGTGGTTAGTATGGGTGAAATGGCGGAGAAATTATTAAAGGAGATGAGTTGTGATACTGTATTTACGATTCCGGTTTTTGGTGGAATTGCAATTTCAGAGTCGGTAGTCGTCACTTGGATAATTATGGCAGTTATCTTAATTGCCTCGTTAATCTTAACGTCTAATCTGAAAGTGCGTAATGTAAGTAAGCGGCAGTTGGTTGCAGAAAAGATAGTAACTGGATTGGAGAGTTTCATATCTAATATGGTAGGCGAAGAGGGGAAACGTTTTGTTCCTTATTTGGCAACTGTTTTAATTTATATTGGGATTTCGAATATCATAGGACTATTTGGGTTTAAGCCTCCTACCAAAGATTTGAATGTGTCAGCGGTGCTAGCGATTATGAGTATTCTACTGATTCAATACGCAGGAATCAGTCAGAAAGGTCCTAAAAAGTGGTTGAAAAGTTTTGCGGAACCAATAGCAGTCATTGCTCCCTTAAATGTTATGGAGTTGTTTATTAAGCCATTATCTTTATGTATGCGATTATTTGGAAATGTCTTAGCAGCTTTTGTCATTATGGAATTGATTAAACATATTATACCGGTGGCATTGCCGGTACCCTTTAGTTTATATTTTGATATTTTTGATGGATTGCTTCAAGCATATGTATTTGTATTTTTAACATCATTGTATATCAAAGAAGCAGTAGAATAATAGGAATGCAATAAAAATATATGAAAGAACAAATACAAATGAAAGTGGAGGATATTAAGATGAGTACAGTAGCATTAGGAGCAGGTATTGCAGCATTAGCAAGTATTGGAGCAGGCATTGGTATCGGATATGCAACAGGAAAAGCAACAGAAGCTGTGGCAAGACAGCCAGAGGCAGAAGGTAAAATATCAAAACTATTATTACTTGGTGCAGCATTAGCAGAGGCAACTGCAATTTACGGTTTATTAGTAGCAATTATGATTATTTTCTTCTTATAATAACGAATAGTAGAGGAGGATATAACTATGTTAAGATTCGATTTAAATGCAGTATGGACAGTAATCAATCTTTTGATTCTCTATTTTCTCGTTAAAAAGTTTTTGTTTAAGCCAGTCAAAAAAATTATTGAAGCTAGAGAGAAAGAAATAGAGAAACAATATGAAGATGCAAAGGCAGTAACTAATGAAGCTAACGAAATAAAAATGGAATATGAAGCATCTATGGTGGAAATGGAAGCAGAAAAGGTATCTATCATCAAGGAAGCAAGAAATAAAGCTAGTTTGGAGCATGA
The DNA here is from genome assembly GCA_964552225.1 of uncultured Acetatifactor sp. Classification (GTDB taxonomy): domain Bacteria; phylum Bacillota; class Clostridia; order Lachnospirales; family Lachnospiraceae; genus Acetatifactor. The sequence goes on along the minus strand of CAZKGP010000016.1, from coordinate 7,798 downwards.
TAATATTGTAGCAAACGCTAAAGAAGAGGCTGAAAAAATAATTGCCCAAGCAAATGTTACAGCCAAGAAAGAACAAGAAAAGCGAATGATTCAGGTGCAAACAGAGATTGCAGATTTAGTAGTAACGGCTACTGCGAAAATGGTTGCATCCAAAACAAGCGCGGATGAGGATAGAGCATTATATAATCAATTTATAGCAAAGATGGGTGAAAAGAGTGAATAGTGATAAAGGTAAATTTAATGCTATTTTATCTTACGTTACAGTGCCCACAGATGAACAGCTAGAAGGAATAAAGTCATTTTTACATAGCAAATATAAAGGTGTGGAAATAAACCTTGAAATGAAGGAAGAACCTTCTCTTGGTGGCGGCTTTATTATTCAAGCTGGTAATGATGTGTATGATTGGAGCCTAAAAGGTCGAATCGAGCAATTTGAAGATAAAATAGTAAATATAAAAAAAGCTGCTTATACTAGCGCAGAGGCTAATATTGCTGTTTTACAAAAAGAAATAGATGCCTTTCATATTGAGGCACAAAACAGAGAGATAGGTCATGTGAAGTGGGTAGGCGATGGTATTGCGAATATAGATGGTATTGAACATGCTGTATACGGTGAGATTGTACTGTTTGACTCTGGTGTAAAAGGCATGGTTCAAGATATTCGATATGATGAAATCGGGTGCATCTTATTTGGCAAGGATAATGAGATAAGAGAAGGCTCAAAGGTAGTGCGAACTGGTAAAAGAGCTGGTATACCTGTAGGAGAAGCGTTTCTTGGAAGAATTGTAAATGCTTTAGGAACTCCCATTGATGGTGGTGGCTCAATTAAAGAGGAAGGATATCGTCCCATTGAAGAAGAAGCACCATCTATCGTTGAACGCCAATCGGTTAGTGCTCCAATGGAAACAGGGATATTATCAATTGACTCTATGTTTCCTATAGGTCGTGGGCAACGTGAGCTTATTATAGGCGACAGACAAACTGGTAAAACTTCAATCGCTTTAGATACTATACTAAACCAAAAAGGTAAGGATGTAGTATGTATTTATGTGGCAATTGGGCAGAAGGCATCTTCGATTGCAAAGATTGTTAATACGTTAAAGAGTCAAGGCGCTATGGAATATACTATTATAGTAGCAGCGACTGCAAGCGATGCGGCTTCTCTTCAATATATTGCACCTTATGCAGGTACATCGCTGGCTGAGTATTTTATGTATCAGGGTATGGATGTGCTTATTGTATATGATGATTTGTCTAAACATGCAGTAGCCTATCGTGCGTTATCCCTGCTATTAGAGCGTTCACCAGGGCGTGAAGCGTATCCGGGAGATGTATTCTATTTACACTCAAGATTGTTAGAACGCTCTGCCAAATTAAGTGATGAAAAAGGCGGTGGCTCTATAACGGCTCTGCCAATTGTGGAAACACAGGCAGGAGATGTTTCCGCATATATTCCAACTAATGTTATTTCCATAACAGATGGTCAGATATTCTTAGAAAGCGATTTGTTTTTTGCTGGAATGAGACCTGCAGTAAATGTGGGATTATCAGTATCTCGTGTAGGTGGAGCGGCTCAGACAAAAGCCATGAAAAAAGCAGCAGGAAGTATTCGTATTGATTTGGCTCAGTATAGAGAAATGGAAATCTTTACACAATTTGCTTCAGATTTAGATAGTACCACAAAAGAACTATTAAAACATGGTGCTATATTAATGGAATTATTAAAACAACCACTTGGTTCTCCATTAACTTTAGCTGAGCAGGTTATCATATTATGCGTGGCAAACGATAAAATAATGCTTGATATTCCTACACGTAGCATTAAGGATTTTCAAATAAAGATGCTTGATTTTTTTGCCCAAGAACATGCAGATATTACCCAGCAGATTATGGCAGAAAGAAAAATAAGCACAGACCTTATTGCTACTATAATTCAAGTGGCAAGTATATTTAAGATGCAATATCAAGGGTAGAGAGGAGGAGTTACATGGCCAATCTAATAGAAATTAAAGGAAGAATAAAAAGTATTCAAGATACTATGAAAATTACAAATGCCATGTATATGATTTCTACTACAAAGCTTCGCAGAGCCAAAAAGCATTTAGAAGAAACAGAACCATACTTTATAACATTGCAGGCTACCATTGCGAGGATACTGCGACATCTGCCCGATAATGAAAGTGAATTTTTTAATGTAAGGGAGAAAAAGCAGGGTGGGGACAGGACAAAAGGCTTTGTCGTTATAACAGCGGATAAAGGATTGGCTGGACCCTATAATCATAATGTTTTGAAGTATGCCCAAGAGCAAATTGAGCAGTGTGAAAACTTTAAATTATATGTAATTGGAGAAGCTGGAAGGCAATTTTTTATTAATAAAAAAATTAAAATAGATGAAGAATTTAACTACACTGCCCAAAAGCCATCTTTGCATCGAGCAAGAATTATCAGTGAGATTCTGATTGAGGATTTTAAGATGGAAGAGGTGGATGAAGTATATATCATATATACAAATATGAAAAACAATATTACAACAGAGACAGAATTGCTTCGTTTATTGCCGTTAATGGAAGACGATTATAAACACAAAGAGAAGGAAATATCAAAGCTTGTAACATATCACGATACATTGAGCATGTTGCCAAGTCCTCAGGCAGTTTTGGAAAATATTGTACCAACTACAGTAATGGGGTATATATATGGGGCATTAGTCTCATCTTTGTGTAGTGAGCAGAATAGTAGAATGATAGCTATGAATGGTGCTAACAAAAATGGTTCTGAGATGATACATGATTTGTCTATTGAACTAAATCGTATGCGTCAGGCGATTATTACTCAAGAAATCACTGAAGTAGTAGCAGGGGCTAGGGCGCAAAAGAAGAAGCGACAAAAACAAAAAGATGTAATAATAAGATAAAGGAGGTTCCTTAGAAATGAATATTGGCAGAATTGTTCAAGTTATGGGACCGGTAGTGGATGTTGAATTTGCGAATAATGATATTCCCTTTATTAAGAATGCATTAGAGGTAACTGTAGAGGGGAAACGTCGTGTAATGGAAGTTGCTCAGCACGTTGGAAATAATACAGTGCGCTGTATTATGTTGGCTTCCAGTGATGGACTTTGCAGGGATATGGAAGTGATTTCCACAGGTATGGGAATTCAAGTTCCTGTTGGGAAGAAAACATTAGGCAGATTGTTTAATGTATTAGGTGAAACGTTAGATGAAGGCCCTTCTTTAGAAGAAGAGACACATTGGGAAATTCACAGAGACCCTCCTTCTTTTGAACAACAAAGTTCTACGGTAGAAGTACTTGAGACAGGAATTAAAGTAATTGATTTACTTGCCCCATACGCAAAAGGTGGTAAAATTGGACTTTTTGGCGGTGCAGGAGTAGGTAAGACAGTATTAATTGAGGAGTTGATACGTAATATTGCAACAGAACATGGTGGATACTCTATTTTTACTGGTGTGGGAGAACGTTCTCGTGAAGGCAATGATTTATGGAGTGAAATGAAAGAGTCTGGTGTTCTTGAAAAAACAGCTCTGGTATTTGGACAGATGAATGAGCCACCAGGTTCTCGTATGAGAGTAGCGGAAACAGGCCTTACTATGGCAGAATATTTTAGAGATGAAGAACATCAAAATATTTTATTGTTTATAGATAATATCTTTAGATTTGTACAGGCGGGAAGCGAAGTTTCAGCATTGCTAGGACGTATGCCCTCAGCAGTTGGATATCAGCCCACATTGGCCAATGAATTAGGAGAATTACAGGAGAGAATCGCTTCCACTCATAAAGGAAGTATTACTTCTGTACAGGCCATTTATGTGCCTGCAGACGATCTTACGGACCCTGCACCAGCAACTACATTTGCTCATTTGGATGCAACTACTGTTTTGTCAAGAAAGATAGTGGAGCAAGGAATATACCCTGCAGTAGACCCGCTGGAATCTACATCACGAATACTAGAAGCAGAAGTCGTAGGCCAGGAGCATTATGATACGGCAAGAAAAGTACAGGCAATATTACAAAAATATAAAGAACTGCAGGATATTATTTCAATTTTAGGAATGGAAGAATTATCGGAAGAAGATAAATCTACAGTATATCGTGCAAGAAAAATACAGCGATTTTTATCACAGCCATTTCATGTGGCAGAAAATTTTACAAGTATTCCCGGTAAATTTGTTCCGCTTAAGGAAACAATACGAGGATTTCAGGCAATTATTAATGGAGAAATGGATAAATATCCAGAGGAAGCCTTTTTTAATGTAGGAACCATTGATGACGTAGTGGAGCATGCTCAAAAAATGTTATCGGAGGTATAAGGTATGGGTTCTTTTAGCTTTAAAATAATTTCCAGTGATAAAGTTTTCTACGATGGAAGATGTGAAATGGTGATTGTACCTGCATTAGATGGGGAGTTGGGCATTATGTCCCATCATGAGAATATGCTCATTGCTACCAAAGAGGGAGAAACTAGATTCCAAACCAAACAAGGGGAGGAATGGATTAAGGTAGCAGTAGGAGTAGGTTTTGTACATATTTCTCACAATCGTATCACAATGCTAGTGGATACGGCTGAGCGACCAGAGGACATTGATGAAGTTCGTGCCCAATTAGCATTTGAACGTGCTCAGGAACAACTTCGTCAGAAACAGAGTATTCAAGAATATCACATATCAAAAGCAGCTTTATCTAGAGCGATGACTCGCTTGAAGGAAGCTGGCAAGAACGATATACAGTAGTATAAATGTGATATATAATTCTAAATATATACAAAACAGGTTAAATTAACCTTATAATTTGTGACAAATTACAAAAAAAAGCTGTATTCTAGGAGAATTGTGTATAAAAAGTAAGTTGTTATTTTGAATAGTCTGTAATAAAATTATCTAAGGAAAGAGAGAGTTGATTTTATGAAAAAGATTATGAGAAATAAGAAAAACATACAATCCTATGCAGCTTTATTTGTATGTCCAATTATTACTTTTTATTTATTTGATTTATATACACACAATCCATTTGTTCATATGGAATTTAAAACACAGATACTGAATATCATATTTTATGAAATAAGCGGTCTACTTTTATTTGGTATTTTTGGTTATTTGAGATTAGCACTTATGTTACAAAGTGGTTTGTTTATGCTGATAGGGCTGGTGAATTATTATGTATTAAATTTCCGTGCCACACCCATAATGCCTTGGGATATTTTGTCTTTTTCTACGGCAGCTAGTGTAGCAGGTAATTTTGATTATTCATTGGAATTGAAAACCGTTATGGTTTTGGTCGGCTTTGTTGTGTTGCTATTTGTTGAAAGCCGATGCAGTTTAATCGCTCCTAATAGGAAACGGGTACGCTTTGCAATGATATTGAGCTCTGCTTTGTTATTAAATGGATATACCAATATTGTACAAAATGATACCTTTGTGGCTAGATTTGGGCTATACGACAAGTTATTTACTCCTACAGTAATGAATAGAAGAAACGGAAATACAGTTGCTTTTATTATGGAAATGGAATATTTAAACGTGGAAAAAGAAGAAGGATATTCTAAAGGGGATACAGAACAGTTTTATTTAAATCATACTCCGGAAGAAACAGCGTTAGCATTAGAGAATCCAGAAAGTATTAAACGACCAAATATTATAGTAATTATGGATGAAGCATTTTCTGATTTGTCTGTTTTAGGAGATTTTGAAACAAATCAAGATTATATGCCTTTTATACATAGTTTACAGAAAGGGAACGATAATACTATTACCGGGAACTTAAATGTATCTGTGCTTGGAGGCAATACAGCAAATACGGAATTTGAATTTTTAATGGGGCATAGCATGGGATTTCTTCCTCAAGGAAGTGTTGCTTATCAGCAATATCTTAATGATGAAGCACCTTCCATTGCATCTTATTTAAAGAACCTTGGATATTCAACAATTGCTATGCATCCTTATAATGCAGCAGGCTGGGAGAGAGAGATTGTATATCCAATGATAGGATTTGATGAATTCTTATCAAAAGATGATTTTAAGGGAGCGCACAAAGTTAGAAATTATATTTCTGATAAGGCATGTTTTGATAGAATTATTGATTTGTATGAGAACAAGCAAGCTAATCAGCCACTGTTTGTATTTAATGTTACCATGCAGAACCATAGCGGTTATGATGAGGATTATGCCAATTTTAAGGCAGATATCACTGTAGAAGACACTAATTCAAAGGCTTTAAACAGATATCTTTCCTTAATCAAAAAAAGTGATAATTCATTTAAAGAATTAGTAAACTATTTTGAAGATGCAGAGGAAGAGACCATTATTGTCTTCTTTGGAGATCATCAGCCCACATCCTATGTAAGCAACCCAATCTTAAGATTGAATAAAATCAATCCAGATTCTTTGACAGAAGAAGAAAATCTGTTAAAATATAAAGTGCCTTATGTTATTTGGAGTAATTTTGATATAAAATCCAAGAAAAACGCAGAAACCAGCGTGAATTACTTAGGTATTGATATGCTGGAAAATGCTGGATTGCCATTACCTCCATATCAGAATTATTTGAAAGATATTCGGGTAGAATATCCTATTATTAGTGGATTACAGATACGTAATAGTAAAGGGCAATATTTAACGATGGATGATTGTCAGGAAGAATTAAATGACTATCGCAGTTTGCAATATTTTCTTTTATTTGATTATGATAAGAATAATCGTAAGAATATACACTAAATATGGGGAAAGGATTCATCTAAAATGAAGTTATTCAAGAGTGGACAAAAGTCAAACCTTATCCTTGCATTTATAGTACCTACTCTTATTATGCTGGTATTGTTTATTATGAATGGGATTTTCCCTTTTGGAGATAGGTGTTTTCTAGTATCAGATATGTATCATCAGTACATGCCTTTTTTTAGTGAATTTATGGATAAAATAAAAGCAGGAGAAGGGTTGAGCTATTCCTACAATGTGGGAATAGGCTCAAATTTTCTTGCATTATATAATTATTATTTGGCGAGTCCCTTACACTGGCTTGCTTTTTTGTTTCCAGCTAAATTCTTGATAGAGTTTATGAGCTATCTTGTCATTATTAAAATTGGACTTTGCGGGTTCACATTCTGTATTTATTTGAGAGAGCATTTCAAAACAGAACGGCTTTCAACAGTTTTGTTCTCTTGTTTTTATGCCTTGTCTGGATTTATGGCAGCTTACAACTGGAATATTATGTGGTTGGATTGTGTTATATTATTGCCGTTAATTTTACTTGGTTTAGAACGCCTTGTAAAAGAAAATCGTTGCCATTTGTACTGTATTACTTTAGGGCTTTGTATTTTTACCAATTTCTATATTTCTATAATGGTTTGTCTTTTTATTGTGTTATATTTTGTAGTCTTACTAGTTACAGAAAAGATTAATTTTAAAGTATTACGTAATTTTATGGTGTATTCTTTGCTAGCGGGCGGGATGGCAGCCATTTTATTAGTCCCTGCAGTCTGCGCATTGTTGGAAACAGACTTTGGCGCAATGGATTTTCCTAAAGTGGTAAAGTCTTATTTTTCGGTATTGGAAATGCTATCTAGACATTTTATGTGTTTGCCTACAGAGCGTGGGTTAGACCATTGGCCTAATATTTATTGTGGAGTGGCTGTATTTATGCTGATTCCGATGTATTTATTTAATGAGAAAATATCCATTCGGAAAAGATTTAGCTATTTAGCATTGACTGGGATTATATTATTGAGTTTTTCTACAAATATGTTGGATTTTATATGGCATGGACTAAACTACCCAGACTCTCTTCC
>CAZKGP010000015.1:0-18716 GCA_964552225.1 uncultured Acetatifactor sp. | reverse complement strand
TTGAATGTGATGAAGAAGAAATCATGCGTGGTATACGAGAAGATGTATTTGAGCATGGTAGACGCGAGGGCGAAGAATTAGGTAAAACCATATCTATAAAAAACCTGATGGAAAGTATGAACTGGTCTCTGGAACAGGCGATGGACGCTCTCAAAATTCCAGAATCTGAAAGAAGCAAGTATGAAGAATTAAAGTAGACCTTTTTCTATGGAGATGAGCCCCTAAACAGTTTTTTGGAAGTATGAAAGCACTTGCTACACATGCTCTCAAAAACTGCTTAGGGGCTCATTGTAATTTAATAATATTTTTCATCATATATGAACCTCCAAAATCAGTAAGGTTATATCATACACTATATTTGGGACATAATCACAAATGGTATAGTAGGACATTATTATAAACGATTCGTAAAAAGGTAAAAAATGGAAAAAATTTTATTGACAAATGACAAAAAATCTGATATTTTAACAATATATTACTATTTCCAATTTTTGCCAATAGTAATTAGCTTTTGGAGGTACTATGAAAAAAAGGGGATTTATTTCAGAAAAAGAAGAACAATTACTAGAACTATTGTGGAGGTATAACAAGCCACTAACAAGCATTGAAATGTTGGAATTACCGGAAATTGTGGATAATGGGTGGAATGAAACGAGTGTCTTTAGGATGATTAAATCATTGCTGGATAGAGATTATATCCGTATATGTGGATTTAAGCAGAATAAGACACAGTATGCAAGACAATTTGAAACTGCACTTACTAAGGAAGAATACGCAGCTAAAATTCTTTTTGATAGGGGAATGAAAAAGAATTCACTTGCTAAAATAGCTTTGGCATTAGTGAAATATGACAATGAGAATGAAGATGAAGAAGAATCAGATGAGTTAATTGACCAATTAGAGTCCATAATTAACGAATTGCGTAAAGAAAAGGAGTAAGTAGTGCAAATTACCATTTTTCCCTTTTTTATGGCTGTAATATGGAGCAGCCTGTTAATTGTATTATTGTATTTTTTTCGCAAGAAATATTTATCAATGAGCTTTCTTAGTATTACTGGTTTGTTACTATTATATATATTCTGTATTGTAAGAATTGTACTACCTATTGAATTGCCATTTACAAGAGTGATTGGATCAGAAAATATATATAGTAATCTGATAAGTTTTTTTAATTTACCAATATTGGAAAAAGGCATTGTAATAAAGATTAAACACTTAATTGTAGGTATATGGGTAATTGTATCATTTGTTTTATTGTTACGTTTAGCTTATCAATACATATTATCATTAAAGGAAATTAAGAGATATGATGTAGAGACAACCTTAGATTACAGAGACTTACTAAGTACGGTAGCCTCAGAATATGGTAAAAAGAAAACTTATTCAAAACCTATTATTTTAACTAGCCCTTCCATTACAATTCCATTAAGTTTTGGTCTGTTTAAAAAGTTTATTATTTTACCAGACAAGCAATATAGTGAGCAGGAAATGCATTATATACTAATGCATGAATACACTCATATTCTAAACGGCGATTTAGCGGTAAAATTAATGGTTCATTTTATGTGTTGTATCTATTGGTGGAATCCTATTGTATATTTACTTTGGGTAGATTTGGAACAGACATTAGAGATAAAATGTGATATGACAGTAACTCGTCATTTGAATAGTGAACAGAGAGCAGATTATCTAGAGACAATTGTATCTGTAATAAAGAATAGCAAGGTAGCCAAACATAATAATAGAGACATATTGACTGGTTCCATAGGCTTATGCGGTACTCCTTATATAGATATTAAAGAACGTTTTAAACTGGTAGCTACGAAACAGAAAGCACATAGTAAAAAATTAGGATGTGCTATGATTATACCATTTTCAATAGCATTATTATTATCTTATACTATTGTAATACAGTCAAAATTTGAGATGCCTCAAAATGAAGTGGATATAGATAGTAAAACCAATCAAGTGGAAATATATGAAACCTATATTAAAAAGGATATAGATGGAGTGTATCATATTATAATACAAGGTGAAGAGGATACAGTAATTGATGAAGAAGTAGCTTTAATGATGCAAGAGGACGGTTTTAACATTATAACAGAAGGAGATTAAAAAATGAAAACAGCAGTATTATTAGTATGTATGATAACGACCCTATCATCAGTACAATTACCTAATCAAGTGAATCAAGTGAGCCAAGTGAGCCAAGTTCAGTTACAATCATCAAATGATTTAATTATGCCTTGTGCGGATGTTATTAAAAGAATATATAGAATGAGTCATGGTATTTTACAATATAGAAGTTGGAATGAAACTTGGGGATATTGGGTTGAGCCAGACTGGATTAATATTTCATCATAGTAGTAAATTAATTACAAATGTTTCCTTTACCAGCCAGTTATTTAGTAAAATAATTGTTCTCTTTGCTTAATTTAAGGAATGATGAGCGTATAACACAGTGTAAAAGGATTAAAATATATATAAAAAGGGCAGAATATGAAGATGTTCTGCTCTTTTTACATAAGTGAAGATAACAATAGTAAGTGGCTGGTATAGAAAGCATTTGTGAAATTGTAACTAGAAATGAATTAAAGGGTCAAGATGAACTAGATTATAGGGAGGGATGATATGTTTGGGTATAAAAGCACGGACAAGATAAGCTCCGAAGAGAAGCCACAAGAGAAACCAAGTCTACATCAGGAGTTTTCTAATGTTTCCGTACAAACGGCATCCCAATTGGGTGCAGGCAAGGCAAACATTATGGGGATTCCTTTAGCATATATGCAGGGCAATCATATATATGTTGCACCATCCCAGGAAAAGCATCTAAGGCATGAGCTTGGTCATGTGGTGCAGCAGAGGCAGGGAGTTGTCAGACCCACGGGGGTTAACCATGATATATTGGCACGTGGCGCGGTGGTACAGTGTTTGATGACGAGCGGACAATTCATCAATAGTACTTCAGCGTTTTACAACCGGGGTTCGTCAAACGGCTTGTACTACAAAACCATAGAACCGCTTTTAGACGAATACCATGCGTTGCCCACAGAGAATGTAAACGCAAGAATGGCGGTGCTGAAAGCGCTGGAGGATGTGGTACTTAAATGGACGGCTGATAGGCCGGTGACCAATAGGGCCACAGCCCGTACCGCGCTGTCCGTTGATATCAATAACGAGAAGCAAGACCTGATAAATAATCATGGCTATGAACAGACTGGGATTCACCTTGCCAACCATAATCCCTTACAGGAAAATGTGAGAAAGGAAAAAGCTGCGAATTTATTTATCGAAGAAAAAAATTTTAAATTTAAGTCCGAAAAGTCACTGTTGGAAATAACGGCACTGTTTAATCCTACACAAAAAGCCCTATTCTGGGAGTATCTAGATAGGATAATGGATATAAGCACGGAAAAAGGTATTAAAAAGGTGATAATCAGTGCTAGTGAGAATGTGGCGCCATATTTGCAATTTCTTAATTTTGGCGCAGTAGCTGATACTAACGATGCTGCTGCCATGCATCAGACATGGCTCAACAAATATCTGACGCGTTTAAACCTGCTTACTGGGTTTATTCTTCGAACAGCAGAAACACAAATCCCAGGTGGTGCTCAGACTTATGGTCAGCAGTATTACATAGACTCCACTGGCTCTGACCCACATGTTGGCGGAAAGCATGCGCTATTTCTGATAGATAAGATGACTGGTAATCCTACGAGAGTATATAAACCTCACGATATGGTGGCGGATTCAAGGGCGGTAGGAATAGCAGAAGAGGTAGAAGAGGCAGGAGTAGCAGGAGAGGTAGAAGAGGCAGGAGTAGCAAGAGAGGTAGGAGTAGCAGGAGAGGCAGAAATGGAAAGAGTAGCAGGAGCGCCAGGAGCAGGTCACGCGAATCCCCATGTATTGCCTAACGTTATGAAGTACCTTAACGAGGAAAATTTCAACAATTTCATCAACCTTGACGACGAAAATGAACTGCTTGACGACAAAAAGAAACAGCAGAAAGACGAAAAGCAACTGCTGAAAGACAACGTGCGATTTAACCAAATAGGCTTTGCCACCATGGATGATATTAACACAGATACGAAAACTGAGCCTTTTATGAATAAAGTGGACAATATGTCGGATGCCCAGGCCAAGGTATACCATTTCAATGCGGGAATGCTGAGAACGGTCACACGGGTGTTCGCCATGTCAGATTTGCATCGTGATAATATTATGCCAGTAAACATAGGCGGTATCTATGCCCCCCTGATAATCGATGCCGAATGTTCCTTCGTGGAGAGTCAAAAGACCGGACTTGATGAGGCGTTGGCGCATTCTAGCTCAACGGAGGTAAACGCTGTTTTTACTGTGAATAATAAATCAGGCAATCCTATTGCGGGCAGTATATTTAATGACAAATACAAAATATTTTATGACCTTGGCACGAGATACTTGAATTTTGTATTGAAGGACAATGAGGAGTTCCGGGATAATCTGGGTAATATTACAGCAGACTTGGTAAGAGTCCGATTTGTGCCCGTAACAACGGAAACTTGGGCTAGGATGATTCAAAATGTGATGGTGGGCGACGATTATATAGACATAAAAGTTGATGCGCTACCGGGCTTGATGGCGTCTGCCCGATACTTTTTCTATGCTCAGGGGAGGTTTGATTACACCTTAAATCATAGACAAAATTATCGCGCTCGTTTGATGGATGCTTGTCAAAACGGTACTATTCCAGCATTTGAATTCCATTTCGACAATGGCAATTGTTACGTTGTCTGCGACGAGCCACAAGGAGACAATCTCAACCTTAACTGTGAGGTTGGGCAAATCGTTGCCAATGATGCTAATCTAGGTGTCACTCCAATGGAAATGCTTCAAGGATTCATTAGAGACAGGGCAACCAGAGTCGACAAGCTGACGAATTAGGGGCATTCTAAATAGTTCCCCAGATTGAAGGATAGTTGCTTCTTGTTTTGGGGCATGATAAGATATAAATACGATTCAAGTCTTGTCACATATTGGAAGGAGTATGACTAATTATGAGAAGTAATACGAAACAGTCAAAGCCCGTTGTAGTTATTCCGTTACAAGGTACTGAAGAAATATCCCCTAAGATAATCAAGCATTTAAAAGAAATGTTTGTTGAAGATTGTTGTAGGGTAGTGAATTGTGATATTGTGCATTTTACCACAGGTGATGCCAAAGCAGTTCTTTTAGATACGGTAAGAGGCGCAGACGTATATATTATTGTAGACGTAGGCAATTACAGCTGTAGCTTTAGAATGTTTGATCGAGAAGTAACGGTTTCTCCTGATGAGCACTTTCAGAATCTTAAAAGAACCATTTCTGCAATTGGAGGAAAGGCAGCCAGTATCACTGTAATATCGCCCTTATTGTACTCTAGCAGACAAGATAGAAGGATAGCCAGAGAATCTTTGGATTGTGCAGTTGCATTGCGTGAATTGGAAAGCATAAATGTTCATAATGTTATGGCATTTGATGTACATGATAACCGTGTGCAAAATGCAATTCCTTTTACTGGATTCGACGATTTGTACCCAATATATCAAGTGTTAAAGGCAATTAATCAACATTACCCTGATATTGTATATAAAGAAGAAAATGCAATTTTTGTTTCTCCTGATTTTGGAGCCACAGACCGTAATTATAAATACACCAATGAACTAGGTCTTGATATGGGGATTTTCTACAAAAGACGTTCCAGGGATAAGATGGAAAATGGAAGTTATGTAGTGGAATCCCATAAATATATTGGACCAGAGGTTAGTGGTAAAGACGTATTTATTGTAGACGATATCCTAGGATCAGGTAAAACCATGCTGGATGCAGTTTATAAAATGAATGAGATGAAAGCAAAACGCATTTTTCTAGTATGTACTTTTGCCGTATTTTCAAGTGGTATGTCAATTTTTAATGAAGCATATGAAAAAGGGCTCTTTACAGCATTGTTTATAACCAACGCATCTTATAGAAGACCTGAGATTAAGAATGCACCTTGGTATAGAGAAGTAGATATTACGAAATACATTGCATATTATATCTATTGTATTAATCAAGGCGAGTCTATTGCCAAGATAATGGATCCTCATAAGAAGATATCACAGATGTTGTTAAAACGAGAACAAAAAGAATAATTATTGCTTAGATAAAATAATCACAACTTTGCTCACTAAAAAGATAGGTATTAATTAGTAAAATTCCATATTATTATAAAAGAGTCAAAATGTTTCTTATATTTAGTTAAGAATATTTGACTCTTTTTTATTATATTATAATTGTGGAGGGTAAAGAAAAATGAACAAAAAAAGATTTTGGAGCATAGCACTTATCTTAGTGATTAGTATGGTGTTATGTGCTTGTGGAAAGCAAGGTTCTGTACGAAAAGAGTTAACTTCTTTAGAGGTTGCAAAGGAAATGGGGAATGGAATTAATCTAGGCAATACAATGGAGGCTTATGGAAGAGCATCTTTGGGTGTCGGTGCAGATGTAACGGAATATGAAACTAGTTGGGGGGCACCTGTAACGACCAAGGAAATGGTTGGTGCAATGAAGGCCGCAGGATTTGATTCTCTGCGTATTCCAGTGGCTTGGACAAATGCCATGGATTTTGAAAGTGGAGATTATACCATTGGTAAAGAGTATCTTGACCGAGTGGAAGAGATTATCAACTATGCATTAGAGGAAGAAATGTATGTGATTATTAACGACCATTGGGATGGCGGCTGGTGGGGCATGTTTGGCTCCGCAACAGAAGAGACAAGACAGCAAGCAATGGATTTATACATAAGTATGTGGACACAGATAGCAGAAAGATATGCAAAGTATTCAGATTACCTTATTTTTGAATCTGGTAATGAGGAATTGGGATATCGACTAAACGATACAGATATTGCAGCGGATTCAGGTTCACTTTCTGAAGATGATTGTTATGAAATGACAAATCTTATTAACCAGAATTTTGTAGATACTATCCGTAAAAGTGGTGGTAATAATGAGAATCGATTTTTGCTAATTGCGGGATTCGGAACAACTATTACAAGTACCTGCGATAATCGTTTCGTGATGCCAGCAGATAGTGCTAAGAATAAATTACTTGTATCTGTTCATTATTATGATCCAGATGGTTATTGTCTGAATACAAGTCTTTCTAATTGGGGCAGTAAAAAAGATTATCAAAATCAAAGTGATGCACTAGCAAAAATGACTAAATTTACAGAGCAAGGCTATGGAGTAGTATTAGGTGAATATGGAGTGCTCATGAATGGTGGACCTATCAAAGAAAACACTTTCGAATACTTAACTAATTTCCTTAATAATTGTGATGTTTATGGTTATTGCCCTATGCTTTGGGACTGTAATGAAATGTTCAATAGAACAGAAGGAAAGATTATAGATGAGGGAGTAGCTGCACTTTATTTGAATCGTAATGTATCAGCTCAATCAAGTCAAACACCAGAAGTAATCATAGAAAATGCCCAAAAAGAACTGGACACAGCATTAGCAAATGCTCCAGAGGAAGAGGGACTAGCAGATGAGGTTGCTATGGCTTGGATTATGTATAATAGTAGCGACTGGTCCACAATTTATAGCGTAGGTGATGTATATGCACCTGACTCTAAAACAGAAGGAATTGTTGCAACAGATGTAGAAATTACAGGTGAAGGAAGTTATACAGTATCCCTAGACTTAACACAAACCAGTGCAGGATTTGGAAACAGTACTGTTTTCAGCGCTCTTGCAGTAGGCAACGGTGAAACCTTATTCCCTAATTGCATTATAAACATAAAAGAAGTACTGATTAACGGTGAAGTATATGAACTAAATGGCAGCCCATATACCACCAGCGACGATGGAATCTGCACCAGAGTAAACCTATATAATGAGTGGATTACAGACATTCCTAATACAGCAAGAACTGACAATAACAACATTACAGATGCCACCCCTAAACTCCTCAATGCAGAGACTTTAGGCAACATAGAAACCATTAGTATAACATTTGATTTTATAACACAATAATACTCACAAAATCCCCCAAATGTGTTACAATAACGATATTAAAGTTTAGCCATGCGAAAATGATAATAAGTTGGCATTAGCCAACTTATGAATGCATGGCTAATATGTCGCTATAAAGGGCATGGCTGAACTATTATATTACTATTCTTGGAGGGACCAATCGTGAGCAATAAAATAAGTGTTAGTGGAAATATTTTAAATCAAATTAGCTTTTCGTTACATCAAAATCATGTGCCGATTATTCGGAATTTAGTCATTACCAATAATACAGAAGAAGTCATAAGAGACATATCAGTTCACATTAGTTTTGAACCAGAATTTGCCCACACTTTTGAAGGAAAGGTAGAGCAAATCCTTCCTAGTGAATCTGTGGAAATATCGCCTGTAAATATAGCAATGGTTCCTGAATACTTATTTTCCCTAACAGAGAAGTTAGTTGGAAATATACATATTTTAGTACGAACAGAAACAGAAGAACTTTATACCAAACATCAGGAAATGGAACTACTTGCCTATGACCAATGGACAGGTTACTCAATTATGCCTGAGATGCTTTGTTCTTTTATCACCCCGAATCATCCAGCCATTACCCAGCTTATTACAAAGGCGATTGGCTACTTGCAACAATGGGGAGGTAACCCATCTTTTACCGCATATCAAACGCAAAATCCTAATGAAGTAAAGAAACAAATCGCGGCAATCTATGCAGTATTGCAAAGCGAAAACATTAATTATATGCCTGCGCCTGCAAGCTACGAAAATGCAGGACAGAGAATTAGAATGCCTTCTGATATTTTAAATAGTAAGATCGGTACTTGCATTGATTTGGCATTGTTATTTGCTAGCTGTTTGGAAGCCATAGGTTTACATTCTTTGATTTGTATTATGAAGGGGCACGCTTTTGTGGGTTGCTGGTTAGAGGAAGAAACCTTTCCAGATTGTATACAAGATGATGCCTCTGCAATTATGAAACGATTTGCAGTAGGAATGAATGAACTTTGTATGATTGAATGTACAGATGTGGTAGCTGGTAAAAAGATAGATATTGACATGGCTGAGAAGCATGGTGAGGATCATTTTATACATTTAGAAAACTTTGTTTTGGCAATTGATGTTGCTAGGTGCAGATATAGTGGAATTAGACCTTTGCCGATGCGTGTTGTTGTGGACGGTCAGTATGAGGCCCGAGATTATGGTACTAGAAAAGAAAATGACATAACAACAGCTCCTTCCGAGGTAGAATTAGGAAGAGATGGTATTGCAGGAGTTCAGGAAAATATAACAAAACAGAAACTATGGGAGCGTAAGCTACTTGATTTGAGTATGCGTAATCAACTCCTTAATTTTCGCGTGACCAGCAACACCGTACAATTAATGGCAACGGAGCTACACGTTTTAGAGGATGCAATCACAAACGGAACTGATTTTAAAATTGCAGGCAGACCTGCAGAATGGGTTAATACCCTAAGAGATTCCAAGATTTTTGAAATAGAAAATGAAACAACTTTAATAGAAAGTATTGCTTCTTCTGAATTTAAAAGCAAACGTATAAGAACCTTTTTAGATGAAAGTGATTTAGACCAAAGTCTGAAAAAGCTACAAAGAAGATCAAAGGTGAGCTTGGAAGAAAATGGTGTAAATACTCTATATGTAGCACTTGGTTTCTTGCGCTGGTATGAAACAGATGTAAGTGAAAAACCTCGTTATGCACCCCTTGTTCTTGTTCCTGTAGACATTGTGCGAAAGGTTCAAGAAAAGGCATATATCATCCGTAGCCGTGGAGAAGATGCTCAAGTAAATATTACATTGCTTGAGATGCTTCGTCAGGATTTTGAAATCAATATCACAGGTTTAGACCCACTGCCTTTAGATGATAGTGGTATTGATTTACAGTTAGTTTTTAATACAATCAGACAAGGCATTATGAGCAAAAAAAGATGGGATATTGAAATGTTATCCTTTATTGGCTTGTTCTCTTTTGGTCAATTTATTATGTGGAATGATATTCGTAATCGCTCTGAGGATTTACAGAAGAACAAAATTGTTTCCAGCTTAATTTCAGGCAAAATGGAATGGGAGCCTGTTGCAGACTGTCCAGGAGTGGGACAATTAGATGATAACGTTAAACCAAGTGATTTAGCTGTTCCCTCTAGCGTGGACTCATCTCAATTGGTTGCAATTTGTTCGGCAGCCAAGGGACAAAGCTTTGTACTACATGGACCACCTGGAACTGGTAAATCTCAGACCATTACCAATATGATTGCCAATGCCCTGTACCAAGGGAAGCGTGTATTGTTTGTAGCTGAGAAAATGGCGGCTTTAAACGTGGTACAAAAAAGACTAGAAAAAATTGGCTTGGGGCCATTTTGTTTGGAAATTCACTCAAATAAATCTAACAAAAAAGCTGTTTTAGATCAAATGTCTAGAACATTGGATGTAGGGCATATTAAATCTCCTGAGGAATATGAGGAGACATCCAACCGAATACAAGAAATTAGAAAGCAATTAAATGTAGTGATTCAAGAACTTCATGAGGTGAGAGACTTTGGGTTCTCTGTTTTTGATGGAATAACTACATATGAAACTGAAAAAGCTAATTATGGAAAGGTTAAGCTAAGCAAAGAAACGCTTGAGTTATCTAAACAGAATAAACATCAGGAATGGAAGGAAATTATTGAAAATTGCTGTGCTGCTGGTGAGGAATGTGGAACACTTCAAAAGAGTTGCTTTAAATACTATCAGAATCGTAATTACTCCTTGGAATTAAGAGGTGAGTTCAAAGAGTTTATTAGTAATTATCGCCCTGATTTATTGGAATTGCGAAGAATGAACACTGAAATCTGCAGCTACCTTCAAGTGCAAGATTCAGGCGATTATCAAGTGCTCACAGCCTTGAAAGAACTTCTTTTTATCATTAGTAATACAGAGATTTTACTAGGAAGTGTAGTAAACCGTTCTGACATTGCATATTTACATCCTCAGATAGAGGAACTGTTGCAAAAAGGTATGCGTAAAACCCAGCTGCAAGGGCAATTATTAAGTGAATTTGAAGCAAATGTATTAAGCTTTGATGCTAACACAGCTTTATTCAATTGGAAAAAAGCTGAAACTAGTTGGTTGATACCTAAAATGACAGGTCAAAGTAAGCTTGTAAAGGAATTGAAATTATATGCTAAAAATGCATCTACCATAAGCAATGCTACCATTGTGTCTTATTACAATATGCTGATTGAATATGGTAATTTGAACAATGAAATGAGCCAAGTCAATCCTAATATTACAGCTCTTTTTGAGGTGCTTTGGAATCCACAGAATCAAAACTGGGATATGTTACAGAAGGCTTATTATGATTCTTATAAAATGAATAGTATAATTTACAATCCATGTTTCTCTTTAGAAGATAGGAATGCATTGCTAAGCTTTATGAGCAATGGATTATCAGAAATGTCTGTTTTGAAACAGAGCGTAGCTCCCAAATCAGCAGAATTAGAGCGTTTGTATCACAATGTTCTTCAGAAGGAAGAGGAATTAAAAACAAAATACATAGTAAATACAGAAGCTATAAGAGAAAAAGAATGGATTCATACTTCAATTGATTTGATTGATCAATGGCTTGACAATATAGATGGGCTGAAAGCATGGAGTACCTTGTTACAACTTACAGACCAAGCCAATGATGCTGGATTAAATGAGGTAATGGATGCGTATTGGAAACATGATATTGATGAAACCAATATGTTGTCTGCCTTTGAATGTAATTTAGCCATTGCATTAGTAATCGCAACCATAGATACCAACACAACCTTGGCTAATTTCCAAGGGGTACAGTTTGATGAACTTATTCATCGATACAATACTTTGAACTCAGAATTTGAAGCCTTGACGATTCAGGAAATGGTTGCAAAATTATCCATGAAAGTTCCATCTGCATCAGGTAACATGGCAAATTCTTCTGAAATGGGAATTTTACAAAGAGCGATAAGAAGTAATGGAAGAATGTTATCTATTAGAAAATTATTTGACAGCATTCCCAACTTGCTGTGCAGAATGAAGCCTTGTATGTTAATGAGTCCTCTTTCTGTTGCGCAGTATATTGATCCTAATTTCCCTAAGTTTGATTTTGTTATATTTGATGAGGCTTCTCAGATTCCAACAAGTGGGGCAGTAGGAGCGATTGCACGAGGTGACAATGTAATTGTAGTAGGTGACCCGAATCAGTTACCTCCAACAAGCTTTTTCAAGACCAACCAAGTGGATGAGGATAATTATGATAAAGAAGACCTTGAAAGCTTGCTAGATGACTGCCTTGCACTAAATATGCCTCAAATACATTTGTTATGGCATTATCGTTCTAGACATGAAAGCTTAATCGCCTACAGCAATATGCAATATTATGATAACAAATTATATACATTCCCATCTCCTAATGACTTGATTTCAAAGGTGCAGCTAGTTCCTGTAGAGGGATTCTATGATAAAGGCAATACAAGAACGAATCCATCAGAGGCAGCCGCAGTAATTGATGAAATTGTTAGAAGATTAAATGATGAAGAACTATGTAAGGAGAGTATCGGCGTAGTAACCTTTAGTGTGGTTCAACAGAATTTAATAGAGGATTTATTGGTAGATGCATTTGTGAAAGAACCTAGATTAGAAGATATTGCCAATGAAATGCATGAACCTATCTTTATTAAAAACTTGGAAAACGTGCAGGGTGATGAACGAGATGCAATTCTATTCTCAATTTGTTATGGACCTACAGAAGAAGGCAAGGTTTCTATGAACTTTGGACCGCTGAACTCAGAGGGCGGTTGGAGAAGACTAAATGTTGCCATTTCAAGAGCAAGAAAATCCATGACTATTTTCTCAACCCTTCGTCCAGAGCAGATTGATCTTGGTAGAACTCGTTCTGAAGGTGTGGTAGGACTGAAAGGCTTTTTGGAATTTGCAAAAAGAGGCACCAATGTATTAGCAGTGAAAAATAGCACAGTAGTCAAAAAAGATGATTCTATGGAACGCATTATTGCAGAACACATTGAAAAACTTGGATACAAGACTAAGTATAATATTGGTTCATCTCAATATCGTATTGATATAGGTGTTATTAATCCTAAGGGCCCTGATTCTTATATTTTAGGCATTATATTAGATGGTGAAAATTATAAGAATTCCGGTACATCAAGGGATAGAAATATATCTCAACCAAGTGTGTTGCGAAACTTGGGCTGGAATATACTCCATATATGGATTTTAGACTGGCTAGATAGTTCAGACAAAGTAATGAATAAGATTTCAGCAAAACTAAAAGAAATAGAAGAAAATGGAGATGCTTACACAGAAGTAGTGGAAGTACACAAAACCTCTGAAATAGAATTTGAGAAGTTTGAAAAGATAGAAGAATTGAATATTGTTGCCCAATCGTCTATTCCTTATGAAAGTGTAGATTTAGGAATCTTGGGTACATCTGAAAGCTTTTATCAATCTCAAAATACTGCAAAAATCAGAAGTAGCATTGAGAAAATAGTAGCTGCAGAAGCTCCTATTAGTAAAAAGCTATTAAGTAAAAAGTTAGTCAATGCATGGCAAATGACTCGCGTAGGTAGCAAGGTGGATTCTATTATAGAAGGTAACTTAAATGCCATCCCATTAAAACTATCAAGAACCAACAATGAACTTTTCATTTGGCATGTGGAACAAGATCCTAATACGTATAGCCAATTTAGAGTTTCTGAAACAGACAAACGTACCATGGATGATATTTGCCAGCAAGAAGTTGCCAATGCAGTTACAGATATACTACGTAATCAAATCAGTATCTCCAAAACAGATTTGATTCGAGAAACAGCCAAACTATTTGGTTTCTCCCGCCTAGGAGCTACCATTGAAACCTCTGTTTCCGCAGGTATAGAGGAAGCTGTAAAAAGAGGCCATATTAGCGTTGCTGAGGATGGAGAAAGAATTTCTGTTATTGATGCAATGTAGAATAAAAAAATAGATATTTTGTAGTAATAGGCTGACTCCCATAAGTTAGACGTAAAAATCTAACCTATGGGAGTCAGTTTTAAAAAGCACTATTGGTAATTTGCCACACTATTTCTACTTATAAAACGCAGAAGCCCCCTGAAATAGTAGCTTTGCAATCATTTCTGCCAATTGGTCCGGTTCTTCAATGCAACCGTCATTTAACCATTCTTGCATAATGCAAAGAATTCCAGCAATTTCAAAGAGTTCTATATATTTAATAATTCTTTCGTCTTTATCCACATATTCATCTAGTTCTTCTAAAGTTTTTTCTTTGGCAAAGGAAATCAATTCTTTTTGGAAATTAGTATCGCAGTGGTCGCTTAGTAATACTTGAAATAATATTCGATTTTCTTTTGCATGTTCTAAAATCTGAGTAAGAACAGGAATGGCAATTTCGTTTTGCCCTGTAATAAAGAATTTATTAACCGTATATTCTCTAATATTTTTCACTGTTTCTACTTGTATTTTTCTTAATAAATCAAATTGGTCACTATAATGTGCATAAAAGGTACTGCGGTTGATATCAGCAGTTTCACATATCATTTTCACAGATATTTTGGCAATTGGATATTGCTGTAATAATTCTATCAGGCTTTCAATGATTGCCCTTTTGGTGATTCGTATACGCCTATCTTCTTTTACCTTTATCATAATTATTTCCCCCATATATTATATTTATAAACAAATCTAAAATGTTTGTAAATTCACAACATTTCAAGCAAATGTGTTGTATAATAATCAACAATTGAAAAAATAACGGTCGAAACACAACGTTTAGTACATTATAATACAGACGTGTATGAAAAGCAACATTGTGTTGCTTTGAAATAAAAGGAGTGCTGAAGATGTCATATATTGAATTTAATAACATTGTAAAAGAATATAATGCAGGAGCGACTACTATACGTGCTTTGGATGGTGCCAGCTTTAAAGTGGAAAAAGGGGAACTGGCAGTTATACTAGGTTCTTCTGGTGCTGGTAAAACAACAGCTTTGAACATACTAGGTGGAATGGATACCATTACAACTGGTGAGGTAATAGTGGATGGAGCTAAGATTAGTGAATATAATAATAAGCAATTAGTAGGATATAGACGCACAGATATAGGATTTGTATTTCAATTTTATAATTTAGTGCCTAACTTAACAGCTGTTGAAAATGTAGAGTTAGCGGCGCAGATTTGCAGTAACTCTTTAAGCGCATCAGATACTCTAGATAAGGTTGGTTTATCTGAGCGTATGAATAATTTCCCTGCTCAGCTATCTGGTGGTGAGCAACAACGTGTATCTATTGCTAGAGCAATTGCCAAGAATCCAAAGCTTCTTTTATGTGATGAGCCTACTGGCGCATTAGATTACAATACAGGAAAACAAATTCTTCAATTATTACAAGATACGTGTAGAAAAGATAATATTACAGTACTGATTATCACTCATAACTCTGCGCTTGCACCAATGGCAGACAGAGTTATTCGATTTAAAAGTGGTAAAGTTACAAAGGTTACGGTGAATGAGAATCCTACTCCGATTGCTGAAATTGAATGGTAAAAGTGTGGAAAGAACTTCTAGGGCGTCAAAGTACGACGCCTAAGAAGTTCTAAGTTCCACACGGAAGAATGGCTCGTAGAGCCATTCTTCCCGTTGGCTACGCTTGGGATAGCAGGAGCGTGATTCTTAAGAAGTGTAAAAAATTGAAGGGTTTGAATATACAATGAAGAAGACATATTTTATAGATATGATACGGGCAATCGTAAATGCGAGGAAAAGATTTCTTTCTATTCTTGCGATTACTGCGCTTGGGGTAACGATACTTACTGGAATCTATGCTGGTTGTAGGGACATGTATTATTCTGCTGATCAATTTTATGATAAGCAGAATTTATTTCATATACGGATTTTATCTACATTGGGTTTAACGGAAGAAGATGTAGCGGTATTGCAAGGTGTGGACGGGATAGAGTTGGCTGAAGGCTCTTATAGTGAAAATGTTGATACTTGGGTAGATGATGTAAAGCAAAAAGCTGAGGTTCGGGTGCTTAGTTCTCAGGGGATGAACCAACCTTATATTTTAGAAGGAAAATTGCCATCTTCTACGGGAGAGATTGCAGTTACACAAAAATACTTGGATAGAACGAACAAAAATATTGGTGATAGCATAACAATAGAAGAAGTTAAGGAAGAAGATGAAAGCAATTCAGAAGATGAGGGGAAGAATGATTCAAAAGATGAAGTAAAAAACGAATCAGAAGACGATGATGATAAAATTGACTTAGAATTTGACGATGCAGATATTGAGATAGAAGAGGAAGAAATTAATAACTTTTTGACTACAACCTTTCGTATTACTGGAGTTGTTATTGATCCTATGGATATCAGCAATAGTGAGGCTAATTTTCGCTCTGCCAATGTCACAGAATATACCTTTTTTGTTACAGAAGAAGATGTAGAAAGTGATGTTTTTACTTGTGTTTACCTAACATTAGATGGCATGAAGGATTATGATTGCTTTTCTCAGGAATATGATGATGCCATAGGTTTGGTCGTTAAGGGAATTGAAGCAAATATTAAAGAACAACGTGAACAGGCAAGATATGATTCAATTTATGGAGAAGCGATAGATAAAATTGAGGATGCTCAAGCTACTATAAATGAAAAGTTTGAAGAGGCAGATGAGAAAATAGCAGATGCTTGGGAAGAAATTAAAGAGGGCAAGGAAGAACTTTTTGATGGTAGAAAAACGCTTACGAAAGAGGAGAGAGATGCTTTTCGTGAAATAGCAGATGCTAGAGCTGAATTAGAAGATGGAAAAATAACATTAGCTGAGGAAGAGAAGAAACTTCTAGACGGAGAGCAGGAATTGAAGGATTCCATATTGCTACTTGAGGAAGGGGATTACAAGCTTGCTGATGGAAGAGGACAATTGGAACAAGGCAAAAAAGATGCAGAAGCAGGATTTTTGGCGGCTGAGCAGGAACTTGCTAGTAAGCAGGCTGCTTTAAGTTCCTCTAGAGAGGGGACTGAAACTGGGCTGTCACAACTAAAGGCAGTGTTTGGTAGCAAATGGCCCACTAGAGAATGGAATGAATTAATGGAAGCATCTGGGACACAAGCTATGGCGCTTTTATTGCAAAATCCCAATGGAGAACTAGACGCTCAAGCTATTGCTGGTGCAACAGCCCAACAACAAAATCAGTTAATCATGGCTATTATGGGAAGCGTAAGTGCAGGAGATGCAGGCAACCAAGATTTAACCCCATATATTTCCAGCTGTATAGAGTCTGCCATTGGAATGGGCATTCTAACAGCAAGTCAGGAGATGCTGGATGCTAGAAGAGTACAATTTGAACAGCAGAAGGAAGCTACTATGGCAGTTTTAGCTGATTCAGAGAAAACGTTGCATGAGGGCCAAATTGAAATAAATAAAAATTGGGAAAAAGTTAACTCAGCAAAGAAAGATATAGAAAAGGGTAAAATTGAAATAGCAGATGCTTGGCAGGAATTATATGATGGCGAAGCGGAGCTTGAGAAGGAAGAAGCCAAGGCAAAAAATAAAATCGCAGATGCATGGAAAGAGATTGAGGATGGCGAAGTAGAACTTTCCGATGGAGAAGCGGAATTAATAGAAAATGAAACAGAATATTTAGAGAAAAAAGAAGAAGCCAATCAAAAAATCAAAGAAGCATATGATGATTTGAATGATCTTGATATGACGAAATGGTACCTTCAGGACCGCAATAATTTAGACAGCTATTCCAGCATGAAAAATGATATGTCTTCTATTGAGTCCATTGGAAATGCATTCCCAATTCTTTTTCTAGTAGTAGCTATTTTAATTAGTTTAACTACTATGACTCGTATGATTGAGGAAGAAAGAGGGTTGCTAGGAACTTACAAAGCCCTTGGATATGGCGATGGAGCCATATATCTAAGATATATTTTATATGCATTTTTGGCATGTCTTGCAGGTGGAATTGTAGGAGATTTACTAGGGTTTATAGCACTTCCTAAATTCCTGATTTTTATCCTCCAGACTTTATATATTATTCCTGAGATAAAGCTTAAATTCTACCCAGTATATGGTTTCGGCGGTATTATTCTCTTTATGATTGGAATTGTAGGTGCTACCATTAAGGTGTGTCATAGCGAATTAAAGGAAACTCCAGCTTCATTAATGAGACCGAAACCACCTCGTAAGGGCTCTCGCGTATTTTTGGAGCGTATTCCATTTATTTGGAATCGACTTAAATTTTTAAATAAGGTTACTGTACGTAATTTATTCCGATATAAAAAACGTTTCTTTATGACTGTTTTTGGAATTATGGGATGTACAGCATTGGTTCTTGCTGGATTTGCAATTAAAGATTCTGTAGAAGCCTTATTGCCTAATCAATATGAAAAGGTATATCAATATGATCTTATGGCGGTAGTTAAAGGAGAAGACAATGAAGAATTATTAGACTATTTAAATCAAGATAAGAATATAGTGGAATATACTAATATACAGATAGAACAGTTTAAGGTAATGAATGAACAAGGTACTTTCGAGAATGTTCAACTAATGGTGGTACCAAATCAAAAATCTTTAGAAACATTTATTGGTCTAAATAATATAAAAGGGAACCCAGTTGAAATCAACAATAACGGTATTTTAATTAC
>CAZKGP010000014.1:16707-18732 GCA_964552225.1 uncultured Acetatifactor sp. | reverse complement strand
ATCAAGAAGCGGAAGAAAAATGTTTGGAAACTATAAAATTATTAGGCCTAGATCACCGCATTGGTCATCGACCCAGTGAGCTGTCCGGCGGACAAAAGCAACGAGTTTCTATTGCCCGTGCCTTAGTTGGAAATCCTGCTATTTTATTGGCAGATGAACCCACTGGTGCCTTAGACCAAGGAAGTGGTAAGGAAGTGTTGAAGTTATTTCAAGAATTAAATGAAATGGGTAATACGATTGTAATGATTACCCACGATTTAAATGTAGCACAATCAGCAAAACGATTGGTAAAAATTATTGATGGACAATTATATGAATAAGATTGCTTGCATTTCATTCTAAAGCATAATTTCATGACAAATAGGGGAAATTATAAATGCGAAAAGAATTGAAAGGTATGGTATTTTTATGAGATTTGACAGAGATGCTTTAGGTGGTGGTTTGACTGTTTATACAGATGTTAAAAATGGGAAGGCAGAAATAGAGTTTACAGCATATATAGATGAGCTAATAAACGATGCCACAGTAGAATTTGTAATGACTAACGAAGAGGGAAGTGAGGTGGCGGTAGTTTGTTTTCCAGCAAAAGAGATTTGTGTGGGAAATAGTCTGATTATCTATCCGCATTTGTGGCAGTCCATAGAAGATCCTTACCAGTATTGTGTTACAGCATACTTATTGGTAGGGGAGGAAATAATAGATAAGATAGAGATGTATGTACCTATATACAAAATTGACAGAAGCGTCACAAAAGGTGTGCTGCTAAATGAGAAACCTTTTGAGGTTAAAGCTGTTGGATATGAAATCCCATCTCAAATTTCTGGCAATAACACATATACCAATCAAATATATCAGGATATGAAGACTATTATATCAATGGGAGCTAATACTATTTGTCTTATACATCCTTCAAAAAATATTGACTTTTATAACGTTTGTCAAGAAATGGGTATTTTAGTATGGCAAGAAGCAGACGGAAAGGCGCCCCTATTAATCGGGAAGGAAGAAAATAGCTTGCTTGCTTTAGATAGAATACAAAAAAAGGACCTCTACTATTTGTATAAAGCAAAATGGAGCAAAGAACCTTTTGTTCATATCTGTGGTCGGAAAAATTGGAAAAGGAGTGGTGACACCACTGTCATACAAGTGTATAGCAATTTAAAAAAGGTGGCTTTGTACGTAAATGGTATTTTGTTTGAGTGGAAGGAAAGTAAGCCAGAATTCCTATTTTCGGATGTCCCCTTAAAAGGCCATGAGACAATTATTTCAGCACAGGCGGGAGATTGCTTTTCTTCACTAACAATTTACAAAAGTTATTCATAGTATTCCTTCCCCATTATTGGCTCAGAAGAAACCCTTTTTCTTGCAAATCTTTTTTGATTAAATCCATAGCCTTTTGTGAAGGTGCAACAACGGTGTGGTAGTGGTGATTCTCTGTTAATATTTTCAATGGTTTAGAGTGGCTGGTAGCAAGCTTATGGCAAAATTCTTGTGCATCCAAAATATCATTAATAATAAGATCAATGCGAATCAGTCCATATATTTCATGATCAACAGAAACGTCTAACATAGAACCACCGTAATCAACAATGGCCTCCATTTCTTTTATGGTATCTTCTGAGGTATGAGTTACCATAATTTCCTCTATAATTTGGCCACGCTTTTCAAAAGGCTGACGAAGTAAATATCCCTTATTAGTTGATACAATATCACAATTTTGTGCTCGTAACAGAGCTACGTCCTGAACAATAATTTGTCTGCTCACTCCAAAGTGACGAGCAAGTTCGCTTCCCCTTATAGGGTCTTTTTGCTTATTTAAATATTCTATAAATGCTTTTCTGCGTTGGTTTCCATCTAAATTCATAATAGATAGCACATCCTTTCAATAATTATGTTAAATATACCATTAATTCTTAAGTCATACAATGATAAAAAATATTGCGGTAATCTATTAAATGTGTAATTATATTAGTGTGAGAAGAATATCTAAGGTGCCAAAGAACGCCACCTAAAATATTCTATGTC
>CAZKGP010000014.1:0-16607 GCA_964552225.1 uncultured Acetatifactor sp. | reverse complement strand
TCACACGGAAGAATGCAAAGTACGCATTCTTCTCAGTGATTGCTTGTGTCGCTGATGCGGCATGTAGGTTAGTGTGAAACAAAAATAGGGAGAGCAAAAGCCATGAAAAGTTACAAGGAATTATATTTAGCAGATGAAATTGAGTTTGAGGCAATAGATGATTATAGTTATGATTGGGGTATGGGAGATGATGAACGCACATTGGCTCAATACTTAGGTCTTAATGAAGAGGAAGAGGACGCGTGGGTTAGTATTGGAGAAGAAGCTCTTAGAGAAATGTTAGATAAACAGAAAAAATAGTAAAATAAAGGTTTTAGAGCTTGAAGCCCAAAAACCTTTATTTGATTACTAATTATTCGTTAAGTTCTTTATTTGTTCAATTAATTCCATATCTTCATTGGTAACCTTAAGATTAGACTGGATGGTTCTCCCATCTGCTGTAGTAATAGAAATCTCTATAACAGCATCTTCTGTAATGGCACCATTGGCTACAGAGGATAGAAATGAGGGAAATTTGGGGTGGCGCATTTTAAATAATTCCCAAGAAGACTTTAATTGTAATATTTGCATAGGATTTATTGGATTCATAGATAAATTCCTTTCATATTGAATTCTCTTGTGTTATATCCTAACATGTAATTCATGCTGTGTAAATTGGTAACTAGAGTTTCCTTATTTATGTAAACATTGAAAAAATGTATAGTACATGTTATTATTAACCTATTATTATATGTAAAAAGGTAGAAATAAAAGCGTAGTATTACGTACTGTCGCTGGAAATCTTAGTGACATGGAGGATTAAAATGAGAATAGAACGAGTAGATAATAAGACTGTAAAATGTTTTATCTCTAATGATGAATTAGAGGAATATAACATCACATATAAAGATTTTGTTATAAGAAGTGAAAAAGCCAAAGAAGTAATGGAAGATATAATCACACAAGCAGAAGAAGAATTAGGGTATCAAGCTCCTAAATATGCATTTGATTTACAGATTATGATGTTACCAGAAAAAGGAATGATATTAACTTTTTCAGAGAAAGAACCGGATGAGTCCAGACCTGAAGAAAACTTTTTGGAATATTTGAATGAAATGAAACAAGTAATATCAGATAAGAAGGAGCAAGGTAAAGTAGCACAAAACTTGCCAGCAGTAGCAGAACAAGAAGTGTTATCTCAAGTAGCGCCTATAAAAGAAGAACCAGCTAAAAAGGCAGTGGTTCCTACTTTTGCAGTATTTGCATTTAAAGAGATGAGAAGTTTGATTTCTTATGCAAAAGTATTGCCTAAAAATATTCGTTTGCAAAGTATCCTTTATAAATTAGATGATGTTTTTTATCTTTATATGGATAAGGGTACTGCATCTCATACACGTTACAGTAGGGCCTGTATACAAGCATTGGAGTTTGGACAACTATACACTGCAGAAGAGCGTAAAGTGGTTTATCTGGAAGAACATGCAGAATGCTTGATTAAAGAGCGTGCATTAAAAGTACTTTATTTATAATAATTAAATTTTAGTAAATTTATTGATTTAGATATTGACTAAAAGATAAGAAGTTTATAGAATGTAGGTTGCTAAAATAATAAAAGTTCATATACGAGGGAGTAATTCCGCAGATTTCATATGCGAGATAAATCAACATACATGTCAGCCATTAAAGGTTGTCTGGTTTATCTATAAAGAATGAGACTCATATACAGTGGTAGACTATTAAGTACATTGTATGTGAGCTTTTTTTATTCTATAGAATAGTGTTCTGCAAAGCAGAATCTTTATGAAATTAAACAAGGAGGATATTTATGAGAGAATATTTGAAAAGTGAGCAAGAGCTTTTAGCTGAGTTGAAAGCAACGAAGGAGGGATTAACCTCTAGTGAAGCAACTCAAAGAGAAGAGGAATATGGTAAGAACAAATTAATTGAAGCTAAAAAAGTAACCCTAGTGGAAAGATTTTTAAAGCAACTAGCTGATCCAATGACAATTATTTTGATTGTTGCAGCAGTTATTTCTGGTGTTACTGCACTATATTCAGGAGAGTCCTTTGCTGATGTTATTATTATTATGATTGTTGTAGTAATTAATTCAGTATTAGGTGTTGTACAAGAAAGCAAGGCAGAACAAGCCATTGCTTCCTTACAGGAAATAGCAGCCGCAACGTCTAAGGTCATTCGTGATGGACATCAAATTACTGTTCATAGTGAGGATTTAGTTCCTGGTGATATTGTAATTTTAGAGGCAGGTGACTCTGTACCAGCAGATGGTCGTATTATCGAATGTGCCAGCATGAAAGTGGAAGAGGCAGCCTTGACAGGAGAATCTGTTCCTGTAGTAAAGACCACAGACGTTCTGAAGAATGTGGATGGTAAAGATATACCATTAGGTGATCGTAAAAATATGGTATATATGGGAAGTATTGTAGTATATGGTCGTGGTCGTGTGCTTGTAACCGGAACTGGTATGAATACAGAGATGGGTAAAATTGCAAATGCATTAACCCAAGCTAAAGAAGATAGCACACCATTACAGAAGAAATTGAACCAATTAAGTAAGATGCTTAGTATTTTGGTAATTGGAATTTGTGTTGTTATATTTGGTATTAACTTAATTCGTGAGTACCCTAATGTTACAGGCGAGGTAGTCCTAGATACCTTTATGATAGCTATCAGCTTGGCGGTAGCAGCTATTCCAGAGGGATTAGCTACAGTAGTTACGATTGTACTTTCCATTGGTGTTACTAATATGTCCAAAAGAAATGCTGTAATTCGTAAATTAACTGCAGTTGAAACTTTAGGTTGTGCACAGATAATTTGCTCTGATAAAACAGGTACATTAACACAAAATAAAATGACTGTAATTGAGCATACTGGAAGTGATGAAGTACTATTAGGTAAAGCTATGGCTCTTTGCTCTGATGCTGAATTAGATGAGACCAACAATGCAATTGGAGAACCAACGGAATGTGCTTTGGTAAACTATGCATATAAAATAAATTTAAATAAAAATATATTAAAAGAAGAATATCCACGTATTGGAGAAGCACCATTTGATTCTATGCGTAAGATGATGAGTACCGTACATCGTACTCCACAAGGAACTATTTTACAATTTACAAAAGGTGCTCCAGACGAAGTACTAAAATGTTGTACTCGTGCAATCGTAGATGGACAAGAAGTTGAACTAACAGAAGCAATAAGGAATCAAATTTTACAAGATAATAAGAAAATGGCAGATAGAGCGCTTCGTGTATTATCCTCTGCATGTCGTAACTGGGAGCAGGAGCCTGATAGCTTTGAACCAGAATATTTGGAACAAAACCTTACCTTTGTTGGACTAACAGGAATGATTGATCCAGTAAGACCAGAGGTTAAACCTGCCATTGAAGAATGTCGTTTGGCTGGAATTAAGCCTATTATGATTACAGGTGATCACAAGGACACAGCCATTGCTATTGCAATGCAACTTGGTATTATTGATAGCCCTGATCAAGCAATCACAGGTGCTCAACTAGACGAGATATCAGACGAACAGTTTGAACATGATATTAAAAAATATGCTGTGTATGCAAGAGTACAGCCAGAGCATAAAGTGCGTATAGTTAATGCTTGGAAGTCATTAGGTAAAATCACAGCAATGACGGGTGACGGTGTAAACGATGCTCCATCTATTAAAAATGCGGACATCGGTGTTGGTATGGGAATTACTGGAACTGATGTAACCAAAAATGTTGCAGATATGGTATTAGCAGATGATAACTTTGCTACCATTGTATCAGCAGTTGGAGAAGGTCGTAGAATTTATGATAATATTCGTAAATCTATTCAATTCCTTTTGGCTTCTAACCTATCAGAAGTATTGGCAATCTTTGTTGCAACTTTACTAGGTTTTGTTATTCTAAAGCCAGTACATTTGCTTTGGATTAACTTGATTACAGACTGTTTCCCAGCATTAGCACTTGGTATGGAACGTCCAGAAGCAGACATTATGAGTAGACCAGCTAGAGATCCCAAAGAAGGAATTTTTGCCAATGGTGTGGGAGCCAATGTTTTAATACAAGGTGTAATTGTTACCATTATAACTTTGGTATCATATTTTATAGGGCATTATATAGAAGCGGGTAATTGGGCAATCGTTACCAGTGCTGATGGTATGACAATGGCATTTTTAACTTTGTCTATGACTGAGATTTTCCATTCCTTTAATATGCGCTCTTTGAATAAATCTATTTTCCAAATGACGAAACAGAATCTCTACCTACTTGGTGCAGCGATTGTATCTCTAGTACTCACCACAGCAGTTATATATATACCGTTCTTAGCTGATGCATTTGGATTTGAAAGAATTGATTTTGTTGAGTACGTAATTGCATTAGGATTGGCGTTTACTATTATTCCAATTGTAGAGTTTACAAAATGGATACAACGTAATGTAAAAAAAAATAAATAGTGGTATACTATTATTATATTAAGGGAAACAAATTGTATAAGGTTACAATGATTTGTTTCCCTTTATTTTATTAAATAGGAAAGAAGGGATGATTTAATGAATAATTTTCGTTTTCATGCTTACACAGACATACACTTTGGTAAAAACCAAATAAATTGTTTGCCTGAGCTAATGGAGTCTTATGGAAAAAAGATACTTATGGTATATGGATATGGTAGTATTCATAAAAGTGGATTGTATGGCAAGGTAAAAGAGCTGTTAAAAGACTTTGAAATCTATGAGTTACCAGGCGTAGCACCCAACCCTAAAATTACGTCTGTAAGAGAGGGCGTTGAACTTTGTAAAGAGCATAAGGTTGATGTAGTCTTAGCTGTTGGTGGAGGAAGTACCATTGATGCGGCGAAGGTGATTGCCGCTGGAGCAAATTATGAAGGCGATCCATGGGATTTGGTAGTTGAACCAGAGAAAATACAGAATGTTCTGCCTGTCATTACTATCTTAACATTAGCAGCAACGGGTTCAGAAATGAACAAAAATGCGGTCATCTCCAATATGGATACCAATGAAAAATTAGGAACTGCATCCCATGATTTTATTCCACGTGCTTCTATTTGCGATCCTACTTATCTATATACATTACCCCCTGCACAAACAGCAGCGGGAACTGCGGATATTATGTCTCATATATTTGAACAATATTTTCAGCCAGAAGAGTGTGCATTTATCTCAGACCGTTTTGCAGAAGGTTTATTAAAAGCATGTATTAAATATTGCCCTATTGCATTAAAAGACCCTGAGAATTATGAAGCTAGAGCTAACTTAATGTGGGCAAGTACGCAAGCATTAAATGGTTTGATTTCTAGTGGAAAAGGCGGGGCTTGGACTTGTCATCCAATCGAACATGAGCTAAGTGCCTTTTATGACATCACTCATGGAGTGGGACTTGCGATTGTAACACCACATTGGATGCGTTATGTATTGAATAGTGATACCGCTGATAAGTTTTGTGAATATGCTCGAAATGTTTGGGATATTCAAGAAGAAAATCCATTTAAGTGTGCTAATATGGCTATTAGTGCAACGGAAAATTTCTTTAAAGAATGTGGAATTCCCATGACTTTGACAGAACTAGGAATTGATGATTCAAAGTTTCAGATTATGGCAGAGGATGCTGTTAAATTTGGTGGTTTGGAAGATGCATATGTACCACTAAATGAAGAAGATGTAATGGCTATTTTGAAAGCTAGTTTGTAAGAATGTTCAAAATTCCAGAATTGCTTTACTTCATTTTGTTTATACTAATTGGTGTGAGAAGAATGACTAGAAGCAAGAGGAGTTTGGTATGGACAAAAAAGAGCAGAAATATGAGCAAGAGCAACAAGATTTAAACAAATTTAATAATGTGACAGAAAAGAAAAAACCTGAAAATCAGAATCAAACGTTTAATGTGAGGCAAGAAGGAATTTCTCATATTAATCAAAATAGGTAAAGAAAAACCAGTAATTAATTAAGAGTAAGAAGTATTACTCAAAAATTAGTTGCTGGTTTTTTGGTGTCAACCATTTCGAGAAAAAAGGTTGACACTGTAAACTTACTGTTTTATACTAGTGTGGAAAGAAAGGAAGAGCCATTCTTTCTATGCGTTATTTTTGTCGCTAAAGCGGACAGATAGGAGTTAGTGTGCTAAAAGATAAAGTGCTTTATATGATGGAACAGCAAAAGGGTAATATGGTGACAGGTGGTCAGTTGGCAAGCTCGTTAGGGGTTAGTCGTACTGCTATTTGGAAAGTCATTCGTACATTGCAGGAGGAGGGAAATGAAATTATCTCTATTCCCAATAGTGGATATAGACTTCTAGATACCAATGATACCTTATTTGAACAAATAATTAGGGAACATTTAACAACAACCATGATAGGACAAAGCATGAAGGTGCTTCCTATGGTACATTCCACCAATCAGTATTTAAAAGAAATGGACACCACGGATACAGAGAGTGGTTATGTTGTGATTGCAGATGAACAGTCTGGAGGGCGTGGGCGAAGAGGAAGAACGTTTATTTCCTCTAAAAGCGAGGGTATTTATTTTAGTATTCTTTTAAAACTAGATAGGCATCAACAAGATATTCGACTGATTACGATTTGCGCTGCCGTTGCTGTATCCAAAGCAATTGAGAAAATATGTGGCATAAAGGCTGATATAAAATGGGTGAATGACATCTTTTATAATGGGAAAAAGATGTGCGGTATATTGACGGAGGCTATTTTGTCAGGGGAATTGCAGGAACTTGATACTATAATTGTTGGTATCGGTATCAACACAGGAATTATTTCTCCAGAAATAAGTGATATTGCGACCTCTATTCAAGAAGCAACAGGGATGCGAGGTATTAGGAATCAGCTGATTGGTGAGGTTTTAAACCAGTTTGAGCTAGTATATCTTGAATACATGACAGGAGAAAAGCAACAAGATATTATAGAATTTTATAAAAGTAGATTATTTATAATAGGCAAACAAGTGTTAGTAACAAGTGCAAACCATAACTATATTGCTACTGTAATGGGCGTAAGTGAAGCAGGTGCTTTGATTGTGAAAGATGACAAAGAGGAAATACAACACATTACAACAGGCGAAATAAAATTAGATTGGAAAAATGAAATATGAAAAAACCATTAACAGCAAGAGAACTTTCCCAAATAGGTATTTTTACAGCAATCACAGCGGTATTGGCACAAATAGCAATTCCATTACCGTTTACTCCAGCTCCCATTTCCTTTGGGCTAATAGCAGTATACATAACTGGAATATTATTAAAACCGAAACATGCCATTCTTACGCAAATATGCTATTTACTATTAGGGGCTATAGGGGTACCTGTATTTGGTAATTTCCGTGGTGGAGTAGGAGCGTTGTTTGGACCTACGGGTGGATATTTACTGGTTTACCCAATTATGGCTGGGATTGTAGCTTGGGCATTAAACAGCCAAAAGAGCCATCAACTAAAAGATAAGAACGGAAAAAGTCAGATTTATCTAAAGGCTACTATATCAATTTGTATTGCTCATTTAATTTTATATTTGGGCGGAACCTTGTGGTTATGTATTTTAACAGGCAATTCCTTTCAAGGTGGACTTGCTATTGGGGTATATCCATTTATTCCTTTGGATATTGTAAAAATTGTTTTTTGTGTTGTTGGTGTGCTTCCCCTCCGCGCTCGTTTGTTCTCAATGAATTTATTGTTAGTACAGGAGAAATAAAATGACAAAAACAAATACAATAGAGCAGATAATTAGTAAAGCAGCACAAGGAAACGGTATCACTATAGAAGAAGCGTATATTCTTATGAACCCACAGCTAACAAAATTAGACACACTTATGGAAGCATCAACTTTGGTAACTCGTAATTCTTTTGGAAATGAGATAAGTATGTGTGCTATCTACCCTGCTAAAGTTGGACGATGCTCAGGAGACTGTGCCTATTGTTCACAATCAGCATATCATACCAGCAATGTAACACTTGTAAATGTAAGTGAATTAGATGAAGATGAAATCGTGGATAATGCCAAAGAATTATGGCGTTTAGGGGTAAGTCGTTATAGCCTCGTTACAAGTGGGGAACGTTTAACAGATACAGAATTTGAACGTATACTTCATATATTTGATAGATTACATAAAGAAACAAAAATAGAACTATGTGGTTCCCTTGGTAGCTTAACACCAGATAGAGCAATTAAAATAAAAAATGTAGGAGTAACCCGTTACCATCATAATATAGAAACCAGTCCTAGTTATTTTCCTAATATTTGTTCTACTCATACCTTTGAGGATAAGCTCGCCACTATTCGCATTGCTCAGGATGCAGGCTTGGAACTTTGTTGTGGTGGAATAATTGGTATGGGAGAAACATCGGAGCAACGGATAGAAAT
The DNA here is from genome assembly GCA_964552225.1 of uncultured Acetatifactor sp. Lineage (GTDB taxonomy): Bacteria > Bacillota > Clostridia > Lachnospirales > Lachnospiraceae > Acetatifactor. The sequence goes on along the minus strand of CAZKGP010000014.1, from coordinate 8,234 downwards.
GGCCTTTGCATTAAAAGAAATTGATATGGATTGTGTTCCAATTAATATACTCAATCCTATTCCAGGTACAAGATTAGAACATCAAAGTCCTCTTAGTGTGGATGAGATTCTTCGTACCATTGCTGTTTTCCGCTTGATACTACCTAACAAAGTATTAAGATTTGCTGGAGGCAGGGAAAAAGCATTGGGAAAAGAAGAATATAGTGGATATGTTGCAGGAATCAACTCTATGCTTGTGGGTAACTATCTAACTACAAACGGAAAACCTTTTGAGCAAGAGATACATAATATAGAAGAAGCAGGTTTTGTAGTAAAATAAAATAAGTTTTTATACAAAGAGCATAAGTGGAATCTTACTTATGCTCTTCAACATACTTTACAAACTCAGGTGTTTTAGACCAATATTTGATACCCCAATTTTCAAAATTCCACTCTTCCATATAGTCGTTACATTCATAATCAATATAAGATATCTTTTCATTTTCTACTATAAAATTAGTAGGAAAATAATCAATATTTGTATTGGCAGGATAGAGCAGTGCACACATTTCGTGCATTTGCGCCAAATACTCAGGCTTCATCTTATCCTGCAGTACCAAATCATAGATTGTTTCACCCTCTACATATTCTTTTAAAATTCGTTCATTTTCTATATCTACTTCTAACATTTGGGGCATTTCGATACCGATTGCCTGCAGCCGCTTATAATCATTGATTTCAGCTTCTATCTTATTGTCAAAGGAATAATAATCGCAAGGTTCATGATGAATTTGTTTGAGAACATAGTGCTTTGTTCCATCAAAAGCAAGATAGGAATATCCGCCCTTTCCTTTTCCTAATAACTTGATTATTTCATATTCTTTTTTATTCACTTTTAATAATTTGGGTGTCATTTTTAATCTCCTGTTATATCCTTGAACTTGTGATGTAGGTTGAAATTGGCTTTTTCTTAGCTTATATCGTATAATGGAACGAAAATGGTAAATCAAGGAGGAAATAAAATGTCAAACTTACCAGAATGTCCCAAATGCCAATCCAAATATGTCTATGAAGACAATTATATACTAATTTGTCCAGAATGTGCACATGAATGGAGTGTAAATTCTGAATCTAATAATAATGAAGATGCGGTAAAAGACTCAAATGGAGCTGTTCTAGCGGATGGTGACTCAGTTATTATAATTAAAGATTTAAAAGTCAAAGGAAGTCCTACTCCAATAAAACAGGGTACGAAAGTTAAAAACATTATTTTAACTGACGGTGATCATAATATTGACTGCAAAATCCCAGGTTTTGGGGCAATGCAATTAAAAAGTGAATTTGTAAAAAAAGCTTAAAATCACAATTCTTTAGACAAATATAGAATTAAATCATCGTCATTTCGACATTCCACATACGGGGACAAATTCTGGTTTTGATACCAAACACCGCTACCATCGGGGATGTATCCACGTTTAACATACATTCTTTGTGCTGTACCATAATTTGTATACAAGCCAACACCTAAACAAATGATATCCGACGTTTTCCTTGCGATGGTTTCAACTTGATCCATTAAAGCTGTACCTATCCCTTTTCGCTGATACGTTATCAATACATTAAAATCACAAACGGTAGGGATGTTTTTGTTGGCAAAAGGACCTGCTTTATCATTAGGTAAAAGTGTCAAATAACCAGCAATGTTTCCGTCAAATTCTGCAATGAGGACTTGACGCTGATTATTGTTATGTTCTTGAAAATAATTAGTGAAGAGTTCTTTAGTCTTTTCTTTCCATCCTTGTTGTAAAAATGCTCCTGCAAGGATATCAATGTCAGAAGCCTTTATGTCTCTAATGTTTATACTCATTTTTTCTCATTCCCTTCATATGCTATTAACCATTCTTCCTATACTCTCTAGGTGAGACCCCAGTTGCCTGCTTAAATATTCTGCTAAAGTACAGAGGATTCTCATATCCAACGATAGCGCTGATTTCTCCTATGGTATAATCCGAACCCTCAAGAAGTTCTTTCGCGCGTCTGATTCGTATAGACCTGATATACTGCAGGGGTGGGACGCCCATATATTGCTTGAACATTCGTATGAACCAGCATATGCTCATATGTTGGTTTTGGGCGTAAGTTTCAATTTCAATATTCTGTGCAAAATTTTCATTAAAATAAATGATAGCTTCCTCGATTTCCCTTCGCATCCGATTTTGAGTTCTTTTTCCCTCTTGCTTCTTGCGATTGATAATAACTAACAGCTGCTGAAAATAAAGAGACAATATATCTTCAAAACAAGGACGAGCCATCTGAAGCTCTCTTATTATCTGAAGGAAGATTTCCTGATAGTCGGAATAAATACCTGTATCTAATACATAGGTGTTTTCAAATCCTATTTGTGCCAAAAGTTGTTCGGCATGGTATCCAGTAAAATGCATCCAATAGACCTCGGATTTGTCTTCTATATAGTAAATATACTGCTGATTTTCATAAGGGCGATATAGTACCATATTGCCAGAAGGTACTTCAATCCGTTCTCCTTGAATGTCAAAGAATGCCCTGCCAGAAGAAATATACAGTAGCTGGTAATCCTCCCGTCCTAATGGTCTTATTGTTGACATATATGGTAAGGACACCAAGCGGTACACTCCACAGCTATTGATTCTAAGGGGAACGCTCATATCAATTAAGTCTGTCTCGTCTTTATTTAAAAAACCAGTATTAGTATACATTATATTCCTCGTTTCTTAATTTGTCAGTGTGTAAATTGTATCATTTTGTGCATGTATTGTCTAATAGTTACTATAGATTTTACAGATAGGTATTCTATAATAGTATTTAACATGATTGCTTAGGAGGTTAATACAATGATAGTACCAAAACATTTTGAGAACCTAGAGGTTCTACATGAAAACACTATACCAAATCGTGCATATTATATACCGGCTTCCAGACAAATGAATGATTTGTGTGAAAAAAGAGAAAACTCAGACCGTTTCCAACTGTTAAATGGAAAATGGGCCTTCAAATACTATGATAGTATTTACGATTTACAAGATGAGTTTTATCAGGAAGGATATGACACGGCTCATTATGATGAGTTGCCTGTGCCATCTTGTTGGCAGAATTATGGATATGATAAGCATCAATATACCAATGTAAGATATCCTTTCCCTATGGACCCACCATTTGTACCCCATGAGAATCCCTGTGGTGCTTATGTACATACATTTTCTTATGCTAAAGATGAGTTAGCACCTAAGGCCTATCTAAATTTTGAAGGTGTGGATTCTTGTTTTTATGTGTGGATGAATGGAACTTATGTTGGATATAGTCAGGTATCTCATTCCACTAGCGAATTTGACGTAACGGATTTTATTCGGGAGGGTATCAACACCTTAGCTGTAATAGTTCTTAAATGGTGTGACGGAAGTTATTTAGAAGATCAGGATAAATTCCGCATGAGTGGCATTTTCAGGGATGTTTACTTATTAAAACGCTCTGTGGAAGGTTTGTTTGATTTTTTTATAAAAACACCTATGAATCAAGAAAAGGCTTCCGTTGAAATTAGCCTTACTTATTTTAATAAAACAATGCCCATTCAGGCGTTTCTATATGATGGAGAGGATAAGCTTCAGGCAACGTTTGATGGAATTCCAGAGGATGGGAAGGTTGTGCTTGAGGTAAAAGAACCTAGGTTGTGGAATGCTGAGAATCCTTATTTGTATCGTCTTGTACTAGAATGCGAGAAGGAAGTTATTACAGAACGTGTGGGGATACGTGATATTTGTTCCAAGGATGGAGTGGTTTATATCAATGGTGTGAAGGCGAAATTCCATGGAACCAATCGTCACGATAGTGATCCTGTTACTGGTTTTACTATCAGCTTAGAGCAAATAAAAAAAGACCTTTGGCTTATGAAACAACATAATATGAATTGTATTCGTACAAGCCATTATCCCAATGCGCCTCAGTTCTACCAACTCTGTGATGAATATGGTTTCTTTGTAATTGATGAGGCGGATAATGAGAGTCATGGAACAAATGACATTTATTTTAAAGATAGCTCTTGGGAACATCGTGCCGCTCAGTGGAATACACCAATTGCAGATAATCCGGATTTTATAAAGTCTACAGTAGATAGAACCCAAAGATGTGTGCATAGGGATAAAAATAGACCTTCTGTAGTTATTTGGTCCATGGGAAATGAATGTGCATATGGCTGTACTTTTGAAGAGGCGTTAAGATGGACAAAGGAATTTGACCCTACTAGGTTAACTCATTTTGAAAGTGCCCTTTATACAAATAAAAACAAAAAATATGATTTTTCAAATTTAGATTTATATAGCCGTATGTATCCATCTATAGAAGATATGCATGAGTATTTTGCCAATAATCCTGACAAACCATATATTTTATGTGAATATAGTCATGCCATGGGTAATGGACCTGGAGATTTTGAGGATTATTTTGAAGTGATTCAGCAGTATGAAGGTGCATGTGGTGCCTTTGTATGGGAGTGGTGTGATCATGGAATTGATATGGGCAAGACTATTGAAGGTAAGAAAAAGTATGCATATGGTGGCGACCATGAGGAATATCCCCATGACGGTAATTTTTGTATGGATGGCTTGGTGTATCCTGACAGAAGACCTCATACTGGACTGCTGGAATTTAAGAATGTACATCGTCCAGCCAGAGTAGTGTCTTTTGAACAGGAGAAAAAAGAAGCCATTCTGCATAACTATATGGATTATACCAATCTAAAAGACTATGTAGATATAGAATTTGAGATTATTTGTGACGGAAGAGTAATTGAAAAAGGCAATATTGATGGTAGTAAATACCTAGATATTCCACCTCATGGGGAAGGAACAGTTACAATTGGTGCAACTATTCCAGAGAGTGGGAAATGCTATCTTAAGGTTAATTATATATTGCAAAATAACACAGAGCTACTTCCTAAAGGGTATATGCTTGGTTTTGATGAAGTATTACTTTGCAATGATAGTATGGAAAATAAGGATGCAACAAAGATGCTCCTTACTAACCCTGCTTTAATAGCGCCTAAAGTGACAGAGAATGATAGATATTTGTATATAGAAAGTCCTGATTATATATATACGTATGAGAAATTTACAGGTTTGTGGAAAGAGTTGCAGTATAAAAATAATAAGCTCATAGAACAGCCTATGGAGCTAAATATATGGCGTGCCCCCACTGACAATGATAGGAATATCAAACATGAGTGGATGAGGGCCAACTATGATAAGTCCTATTCCCGAGCTTACGACACACAATATACATTGGAAGAGGACAGAGTTGTTATCCATACAAAGTTATCCATGTGCGCGATTGGGACACAGCCTATGATGAAGATCAATGCTTTTTGGACGGTTTATGGAGATGGAAGAATAGATATGAAACTTGAAGTTAATAGAAATACTGAATTCCCTATGCTTCCCCGCTTTGGTGTAAGGATGCTCCTACCCAAAGATATGTCTTCAGTGACTTACTGTGGACTTGGGCCAGTAGAAAGCTACATTGATAAGTGCAGAGCAAGTAGCCATGGTCTTTATAAACAGGAAGTAGATCAGCTTCAAGAAGATTATTTACGCCCTCAAGAAAATGGTAGCCACTGTGATTGCGATTACGTGATTATGAAAGGCAACAGAATTACTTTGAATGCCGTTTCTCAAAATTCATTCTCCTTTAATGCTTCTAACTATACACAAGAAGAGTTAACTAAGAAGAACCACAATTATGAATTGGTTCAATCCCATTATACTGTTTTGTGTTTAGACTATAGGCAAAATGGTATTGGCTCCAACAGCTGTGGACCAGAACTACTTGAGAAATATAGATTTGATGAGGAAGCGTTTGTGTTTGAAATCAGCTTGATTCCCACTATCTCCTAAGAAAGCTAGTGCTTTCAAAACTCGATGCGACAAGATTCGAACTTGCGACCTCTGCGTCCCGAACGCAGCGCTCTACCAAACTGAGCCACGCATCGATATTACATTGAAGATAATACAAAAAATATTAATAAATGTCAATATGAGAACTACAAGAACTAACAACGAATACCAACTAATAAAAAGGGTGCTTCTAAGTCGTTTTTGACTTTAGAGGCACCCTTTATAAATAAATATCTATAGCAAAGAAATGGCAAATAGAACCCACATTGCTACTGTAGTAACAACACTTAATATAACTTTTACAGCAGTAGAAATCTTATCACTTTTACCAATAATACCGCATATTAAGATACCCAAAAAACAATATGAAATATTCATTAATCTGTTAAAACTAATAATCAGAATTGCAAGATTTAAAGCAACGAATATCCAGATCCATTTTGGCAATAATACCCTAGTTCTAAACTCCTCATTATTATCGAGATATCTGCCATTGTATGCAAAACGTACTTTGTTGCCCCGTATTGCCAAAATATAGTCTTTTCCACCAATAGTTATGGGATAATCTTCAGTAAAATAAATCAATTTTGCTTCCATACTTAAATCAAAAACATTATAGGGTTGACCATTAAGATTAACAAAAAATTGGCTCTTTTTTCTTGTTACTTCTAAATCATTTCCATCAATTGTAAAATTATAACATTTTGCCATCTTATTCCGCCTCCTATTAAATCATAATTAGATTATATTAGGCACCCTTTATAAATAGTACCTTATGTATCTACATCATAGAGTAAATTAAAAGGTTAAGAACAACCCAAGCTACCCACATGGCTATTGTGGTAACAATACTTAATATAACTTTTACTGCAGTAGGAATCTTTGCACTTCTACACACAGCAGCGCAAATTATGATGCCTAAGAAACCTAATAAAAAATTAATTACTCCGCCTAAACTTATAATTGGAATTACAAGGTTTAAAGCAATGAATACCCATGTCCATGCTGGTAATTCTACCTTTGGTATAAACTCCTCATTATTATCAAGATATTTGCCATTGTATGCAATTCTTAGGCTTTTGCCTCGAAGTGCTATAATATAGTTGTTTTCACCAATTGTTATGGGATAATCTTCTTTAACTGAAATCAACTGTGATTCGAGACCCAACTTAAAAGTATGATAGGGTGCTCCGTTTAGGTTAACTATTAATTTACCTGATTTTATTACTATGTCTAATTCATTTCCATTAACTGTTAAATTATAACTTCTTGCCATTTATTCCTCTCCCTCTTAAATCATAATAATATTATATTAGGTACCCTTTATAAATAATACCTTTTATAGCATAAACAAATAACCGATTAAAACGCTAACGGCAATCCAGCCTATATACATGCCTATTGTGGTAACAACACATAGTATAACTTTTTGGGCAGTAGATTTCTTTGAACTACTACCTATAGCAGAGCAAATGGAGACACCAAAGAAACCAAAAAAGGCATTAATAAATCCGCCTCGACTAATAATCGGAATTGCGATATTTAAAGCATAGAATATCAATATCCACATCGGTAAATGTGCCTTAGGTATAAACTCCTCATTATTATCAAGATATTTGTCATTGTATACAAAACGTATTTTATTGCCTCGAATTACCAGAATATAGTCTTTGTCACCAAATGTTAATGGATAATCTTCGACAGTTGCAACCCATTTTGACCATGTACATAGATCATAAGTTTTATAGAGTTCACCATTAAGATTAACTATAAATTTTCTCTTTTTAGTTGTTACTTCTAAATCATATCCATCAATTGTAAATGTATAAATTTTTGCCATTTATTCCTCTCCCTCTTTAAACATAATTAGATTATATTAATTGATATAATATTTGTCAATATATGGTATTTTGTGTAGAGTATTATATTAGTTGAATATCAATCGAAAGATGCTAGAATATAGGAAGTGGGAAAAGCTATAATTTCCCATGTATAATTAAACTAATAATTTCCTATGCTTTTTATGGGAAAATAGATATGATAAGGATGGTTCAATCATGAAAAAATTTGGAAAAGGTTATTGGAAAACATTTGAACAAGGGATTCAAAGAGAATGGGTTGTGACAAATGGAATTGGCGGATATGCAGGTGACTCAATTATTGGTGCTCATACAAGGAAGCATCATGGACTTTTAATTGCAAGTTTACGTCCTCCTGTGGAACGGTATTTGATGGTATCTCGCTTAGAAGAAACCATCAAAATAGGAGAACATCAATATCAATTGGGAGCCAATCAAAGGTACGGAAGTAAGTACGAGGAAGGGCAGAAATATC
>CAZKGP010000013.1:0-18934 GCA_964552225.1 uncultured Acetatifactor sp. | reverse complement strand
CAGAAAGAATAAAGTCTGCCATTGATATAGCTGCATTTACAAATAATCTTGCATGGTGCTCTTCAATTGATAATCTAGCAGCTCCTATGTTAAACGTCAAATTGTAGCTATTCCTAACATCATTTTAATTCTATACCTAATCATAATATTTCGTCAAATTATTCCTAGTAAAGCGCCTTATGGCTATCAGAAAATCACGTTATTCCTAAGATTTAAAACGGGAAAATCAAACTATAGATTTGAAAACCCTTTGGATAGATTTTATTTGCATAATTCAAATAAGTATAGCTTTACCCGAAGACGAAAAACTCAAGGCAAGCTGTGTTCTTCACTTCGGGTAAGATATTGCAGTATTTATTCATTATGACTATGACTTGTAAAAGGTAATCTCCGCGGGAGGCTAAGATCCCCCAGGATCAAAATTTAAGGCAAGCTATGCTCCTGGAAGAGCCTAATACAAGGATATCTCGTTGGCTGCAGCCATTATGACCTCGGTATCAACATTTATCTTTTCATGTTGTGCACCTATTATTAGAGCTTTAGTGAGTATCGTATTTAACCGTCTAATAGAACCTATAGAACTTTTAAAAGCTGCTAAAAGGGCATTGTTATCAAATATTTGAGAAGATGCGCCTGCAATGGATAATCTAGAGTGAATGTATTCTATGACCTCCTCCTCAACAAGCCCCTCAAAGTTGTAATTGATTACAATCCTCTGTCTCAAGGACTCATGTATTTGCTTTGCTAGTATATTATTTAGTACAGGTTGTCCAATTAGGACCAAAGAGAAGCAGTCTTTTGAGTCCATAGAAAAATTCATAAGTAGCTTTAAATCCTTTAAAATATCATTGTTTAGGTATTGTGCCTCATCCCAAACTAAAATATAATGTACTCTTTTATCCGTGCTCATACTTTCCATGTAATCTTTTATGCTTTTGAACATATCAGATTTCCGGGAAGAGGGTTCAATTCCTAGGGATACGCAAAATTGCCTATAAAATTCTGTAGTTGTTACAGTGGTAAAACAAAGATAGATAACCCTCGTTAAATTTGGATTCACTTTATTAGCAAAGTATCTTAATGCGAAGGTCTTTCCACTGCCAGGAGATGCCGTAAATACACCTATACCCCTGGTTTCATTGAGATACTCAAGCCTTGTTAGCATCTCTTTTAGATCTCTGGAAATATAGGCATCCTTTTCCTTTATACCCTTTTCAAAGGGATTCATTGTCATACCATAAAACTGCTTAAACATGTCTGCCACCATCCTTTGAATAATCTATTGCCAATGAATTTTTGCGTTTAGTCTTACCGTTTTCAACCTTATCTGTCTTCCTTATGCTGTGCTTGGCCTCGTCATAATAGATATAGGTGTTTTCCATATCATCGGGTAAATACCGTATTTCAACCTTTTGCTTAATAAATTGCATTGGCACATCATATAAAACTTTATCAATGCTGACAGTTGCATCGTTATTTACTCTACGGTTAATGCGATTCATAAAACAATTGTCTAGCCACTCCCTATCGGATACTATTTTAACTCTAGATAAATCATTCCTATACCTTTCTATGGGCAGTTCACCAGTAGAAGAATGGAGTGTTGTGTTATGCCGGCTTATATAGGCAAATAATTCATCGTTTAGCCCCTCTAAAGAAGTTATAGATTCTATATCTAAAGCATTTAGCCATCTGCTTTTTAAGGTTCTAAAATTCCTCTCAACCTTACCCTTAGAAGCACCATCCCTTACAGGCGTATGCAATTCTACTATTCCAAGGGAGCCACAGATCAGGCTTAACTGTGCGTTTTTATAAGGCGAGCCGTTATCAAGATAGAGCTTATTTGGAATTCCATATCTTGCTACTGTCTCTTTAAGCACCTTTTGAAAGTTATAAGCATTATCGTTATAAAAGAATCTTCCGCCAACTATAAGCCTTGATTTATCATCTATTAGCATGATTAGGTATGTTCTCCTTCTTACGGAATTTTCCCTTATAAATGGACCGTAGCAGGTATCACCTTGGTACATTCCGCCAGCAAACTCCTCTTCAAAGGCTTTTCTGTCTTTAATATTGATATTTCTGGCAGATTTAAGATCATTGTTTTTGATAAATCTTTGAATTGTGGATAATGACACGTCCCTTTCCTTTATGATTCCGTCCTCAATTAGCTTATGGTATATAAGGGTAGCATTGATTCTAGGGAAGGTGGCTTTAAGTGAATATATTTCTTCCATTGCTACATCACTCAACTTCCTAGTTTGTCCCACATCACTACGCTCCTTTGGTATAAGGGCATCAAAACCATGCCTATTATAGTCAGACTCCCAGTTGGCTAGGGTGCCAGGGCTGTAGATAACAGACCTTCCATTAGGCAGTTTTACAGGATTAATAGCCACCCTTCTAAAGTAGGCAATCTTAGATCCTTCGGTATAGGTATTATTTACCGCTGGAGCTATTAGAGCTAATCTGATAGATGCTATTTCTATATTTTCTTTGTTATTCATGCATAATCACCTCAATAATGATAGTAGCACTATGGACTCCTACTTACCATTACCGTCTTATGTGGTGACCCTAAAACAAGTTTTCTACATATCGGTTTATAGGCCATTTATGACGTTCCTTGAAAGAAGGAAAGCCCCCTTCGGCTAAAGAAATCCTTTATGAAATTCTCTGTTTTACTAAAATAACTATGCTTTAAGTCTTGTATAAAAATTAGATCATCCGTAAGCTTATCCTCCAAGAGCCCTAGCCATAACTTTTTATGCTCCTTAAAACTCTTGAAAATCCTATAAAATGTAGATATGGCAATTCCATAATTCCGACACATAACTTCCACGGAATTGAATTTCCTTACAAGATAATCATGTATTATATTCACGATAAAATTGAAGCTAAAGGATAGATAGGGGACAATTACTGGTGGTAAAATAGCATGGGTATGGCCACAGGATGAACAAATGTACCTAGGTATGCTTACTATTTGGTCGCAAACCTCTTCGTTATCATAGGTAATTAAATGGCGACTATAGCTTGCAAAGTAGGACAAAGCCTTCTTTGCTCCACATGACGGGCATGACAGGCCGGCTATATTAATTGAATCAATATATTTGTGGAATTGATCTATCTCATTTTCAGAAGAAATTTGTTTATAACACTTGCATATTTTCGTAAATAGTCTTATCATAGTAATTGTTTGGAGGGGTTAATACCCCTGCTCTTAGAGGGAGAACCTTTGCTTGCTTGGCGGTTGGTTCTTCCTTTTCTTTGTATAGTATTTTAATAAGCATAAAAAAATCTTCTGATATTGTCAAGACATTAGAAGATTTTTCATAGCTATTATTCGACTATTTAAAGAGCAGTCTACCGCTAGGTAGTTATTAGCTTTATAATTTTAATTTGACCTAGGATTGTAGTTTGCGAAAGCTTTAATTTGACGCACTACATTCAGAAGGGAATGATTTTTGTGGATAAGCTGACTGTGGAGTTTAAGTAAGGTTTTGAAACTAGGATAAATAGGAAATAAGATTATAATCGTCAACTAGGAAGAAAACACTTTCTGGTAGACGATTTTTTTTGTTTTTCTCCTTGCCATTTGCCCGATATCTTTCAAAACTCCTCTTTTTAAGCAAATCTTTTATCATATTAGTTCTGATATCTTCTAATTCAGACACTTCCAATCCCGATAGAAAATCGTTAACAGTATCGTAATGGGGCAGTTCTTCTAAGTCATCTATTTCCAAAACAGCGGGGCTTATTATAGAAAATGGCTTTTAACTATGGAAAGAACTAAAAAGGACTACCCGATACGGGTAGTGTAACTTCATATTCTTTTTGATATAATTTAATAACATCCATTATAAAATTAAAAGGCAATTAGATAAGGATGGAATTGAGATGTTGAGGTGATATTGACATGAAAAAGATTGCTTTAATTACAACAAATAAAATACTGGCACAAAGTCTTGCTGCTGCCATGAAAGCCATGCCAGAGTTGGAATTCGAGCTTTTTTTGCTGCTAAATCCCCATCAAGCTTTACTGGATGCAGAAATATTTGAGATTGATGTTGCTTTGATTGACATTGCATTGAATAAAGAAACACCGCTGTCATTCTGCGAAGAATTGCATAAGAACTTGCCACATTGCCATATTTTATTGCTTGTCTCGCAAGATGATAGGTCAGGCCGCAAAATGGCAACTGAAGCAAAGAAAAAGAAAATTGTTGATGATTTTGTGTTTTATGATGCCTCCCTTAAATACCTATTTTCAAAGCTGGCAGCATATTAATTAATGTGCATAAGACAAGGTAATTATGTTATAATAAAAATATATACATATACATATAAATACATACATGCTTTAATGCTGTTTTGAGGGGGTGATCTTTTGACAGTTCGCCTTATTAATTGTATAAAGCATTCAAAAATAATAGTTGTTTTAGCCATCACCCTAATAGTCATCATTTTATTTTCTGCTTGCACAAAAAAAACAAATTCCAATTCAGTTATATGTAATTTGGATGATTATTCCTTGTACCCAAAATTCTTGGAACAGGTTTTACCAAAATCCGGGATTGAACAGTTGGAGAACAAACCCTATTATATTTTAGACGATGGAAATATTGCGGAAGCTTTTGATACTCAAGCTGTTGGTGCAATTGAAACTGGAATTGCAAAATACTGGTATCCTCAATATCTTGCAACTGTAGTAATTGCTATAGATCGAGATCAAAGCCGTGCTACAGTTACCGGTTGGAATGATTTATTAAGCACTGGGCAGGAAGTGGGATTCTTTGATACGCCTGGCAATGTGCAAATGTTGACAGCTGCAATGTCCTATGGTTTGGAAGGCAAAGATTACTCTGTAGCACAGGCAATCCAACTATTGGCTTCATTGCAGGACAATGGATACCTTAAAATCAACTCATTTGAGCCGCCAATTATTATTTGCTACGATTATCAAGCCGCCACTCTTATAGAGAATGGTCGTAATATTGAAATTATAATACCTAAAGAGGGAACATTTACATATGAAAAGGGATTATTATCGAATGAGGAGCTTTATTTCAAAGGCAATGTAGACAATCTTTTGATAGAATCTAATTTCCGATTATTAGATGGACAAAGGGATTCTTCCCTGTATCCTGATGAGGCGGCTTACGCTCCTGCTGTTAGAGTTCGTGATTATAAGCACTTAGCAAAAAAGGTCCAAAATGCTAGTCAATTAGTAGAACGGGGTGTATTGCTTTCCAAACTATTTATGTCTATTGATAATAGGGAACACTTATATTTCGCTTTAATCTATATCATTATAGTTACTATTTGGGGGGCGTCCTTTGTGCGCCGCTCCATGCAAAAAGGTATTGCTTATGCCGCCTTTTTCATGGGAATTATTTTGAACGGATGGACCTTGGTTCGACTAATAAAATACCAGATTGAAGGAATTCCAACCCTTACTCGATATTTATGGTATGCCTTCTATATCTTTCAGCTATTATTGCCCCTAGTTATGTTATGGATGGCATGGGCAATCGATAAACCAGAACATGATATTATTCCTCCCAAATGGTGGAGAATTCTGGGGGTCTTAATCGGTATTTTGATAGTTCTTGTATTTACCAATGATCTGCATGGATATGTTTTTCACTTGGATTTAAGCAGGCCGGATTGGGACATAGATTATAGTTACGGTTTCGGTTACTACACTATACTTTTCACCTGCATGATAAATCTTGTTGCAATGCTGGTTATACTTATGTATAAAAGCATGAAGAATCCGAGAAAAAAAGGTTTCATCTTTCCCTTTGCTTTATTCTTTATGTTTGGTGTTTATAACTACAAATATATAACCCGTGACCCCCTTATATATGAAACTGATCTTACCATTGTGACAGGGATTTTTGCAATGCTTATGTTCGAGTCCTGTATACGTTCGGGATTGATTCCTGTAAACACAAAATATATTGACCTCTTCACACGTTCGCCTCTAAAAATGCAAATAATCAATAATGACAAAGAAACCGTATTGGCAGCTTCATTAGCATCGCCAATTAGCAAGAATAGCCTTGAAAAAGTGGTAGCCATTTCACCGGAACCACTTCTTTGCCATGATGCTTCTTTGTTATTTGCTAATCCTATCCCGGGAGGTTATGCCATATGGCATGAGGATGTTAGTAAACTCTATAAATTGCATAGAGAAATTCAGGAATCAACTAGAATATTGACGGAAGCTAATGTCATGCTGACCCAAGAAAAAAAGTTAAAGAGAAAGATTAATGAAGAAAATGCAAAGAAACAGTTAATGGAGCAATTAGAGGCTGAAATAGCTGAAAGTATAGCACAGATGTCCGCCATGATAGAAAGACTGCCTAACTCTAAAAATCATTCCAAGGAAACCACCCGTATTGCATTACTACTTTGTTACATAAAACGTCGGTGTAATCTGTTCTTTCGAGAGAAAGAAACAAGCACCATAGATACAAATGAATTAATTGCCTATATGGATGAACTTTCGGAGATAGCAAAGTATTCCAATGTCCAAATTGCAACCGTAAATGAAATAAAGGGAAAGCTTTCTATCAGGTATGCTACCTTATTCTATGATTTTTTCTATAGGGTGGCTGATTTGGCGGTAGAAAAAGAATGTCCTTATATCATCGAGCATCTTGGAACCGAAGAAGAATTTCTTATTATGGGATTCCTTACATCACAAGATATGGGAACATTTGAACCAGAGCCTGGACTTATTACGGCAATTACCGCCGCCAAGGGTAAGATCCTAACAAAAGATTTAGAAGATACAGTGGGCATTAGGGTTTCTTTCCCGAAAGGAGGAGTTGCATATGATTGAATTTTTTTCTTTTTCATGGGTGACTCATATTTCTGTAACCTTTATATTTGGGATTTGTATTATAGCCCAGTGCTTAGCTCTAGTACTTAACTTGTACCGTCGCAGCCTAACCCTAGTTACACCCCGTGCTTTTGAAAACTTATTTGAACTATCCATATTATGTGAGATTATTGTTTTTGCTCTTTTGCATGGACAAATGATAAACGGATATAAGAATGGATTTGTTGTACCAACTGAATCTGAAAGCATTCGAATCCTGGCCTTTATTTTGGTTTTAATACTTGCTATAGCCGTTTGCATTGTGACAAAAACGACCTTGCCTTTTAGTGTTATACCGGCTACTGCTATATCCTTGCCAATTCTAGAGAATGCATTAGGCTATGCCTTCCCCTGGTTATTTATTGCCGCTTTGATATTTTTTATGGGCAGAAGCATTAAAATTTGCATATATAGTGTTATTGCAGTAAGAACAAATATCTCTGCTTTGTCGGTTATAAATGCAATTGATACATTACACACCGGCGTATTATTTTGCGAAAATGATGGATATACCCTTCTTATCAATCATCAAATGCAGAATTTGATGATTGCCATTACAGGTAAAATTTTTCGCAATTCTATGGAATTCTACCAAATGCTCGTTTCAGGGAAATATGATTCAAGATGTAAAAAGGCTGAATTGGATGGGCAAATAGTTTATCTGTTACCGGATGGATCCGCCTGGATGTTTACAAAAACAGATATTCAGTTTCGCATGAAAGGTTATATTCATATTTCTGCTGCAGATGTAACTGAACTTTGGATATTGACGGCCAAATTACAAATTCAAGATCAAAATCTAAGGGAAAAGAGCGATGAATTAAAGGAGACAATTGCCAATTTACACATTCTTAGCAAGGAAAGGGAAGTTGAGAATGCCAAAATGCGTGCCCATGATATTTTAGGACAACGTCTCACTGTACTACTTCGTACAATTCAGAATGAACATGATTTGAATTATGATTTACTTATATCTCTATCAAAAGGACTTTTAGCTGAATTAAAGGCAGAACAAAATGAAATCGGGCCATACGATGAGCTTAAGAGCATTCAGCAGATTTTTGCTGCTATTGGAGTAGATATTCAATTTAAGGGACAGCTACCGGAGAATGGACAAAGGGCGTGCTTATTTGTAGATATAATAAGGGAAGGTTCCACAAATGCTGTCCGACATGGCTTTGCTACACAAATCAACATAAGGGCTGAACCAGGAGAGAATGAATTTAATCTAACAATAAACAATAATGGGCACACAACAAACGCACCAATTATTCCAGGTAGTGGAATTGGGTTAATGAGGAAAAAGGTAGATGCCCAAGGCGGCAATTTAAATATAACATATTATCCCTTGTTCACATTATCTGTTGTATTACCCGGAGGTGATTAGTATGAATAAAGTACTTATAGTAGACGATCACGAATCTATGTGTGATTCATTATCCCATGCACTGACAAGCACTGGTGATTTTATAGTAATAGGTAGCTTAAAAAGTGCACAACATGCAGGATTGTATTGTATGAAACTAAAACCTGATTTGGTTCTTATGGATGTATGTACTGAAGGGGGAGCATCGGGTATCGAGGCAACAAAAGACATTCGAGAAAAGTACCCTGATATTAAGATAATAGTTATGTCAGGTTTTGATGAGATTACCTATGCACCTAGGGCTAAAGAAGCAGGTGCTCATGCTTTTGTTTTCAAAAGTAAAAGTCTTGACTATTTTGTGAATGTAGCTATAGGAGTAATGGAAGGTGAGGGTTTTTTCCCAGAACCAAAAACTGTTCCAACTTCTATGGGTGAATCTCCCTTGACCGAAAGGGAAATGGAAGTGCTGCGTCTTCTTTGTAGACACATGACAAATAAAGAAATTGCTAATGAACTTTTTATTTCCGAGCACACAGTGAAATACCACAAATCCAACATGTTGGCCAAAACAGGTTTCAAAAAAGCAGTTGATCTAGCATTTTACATGATTTCAAATGGGCTAATCAACCCCTTATATTAAGCATAAATTAAAAGAAGTCTTCTTCTTAAGAATGTTTATGGTATCGAAGCTTAGTTTAACTTGCTTTTAGGGAGATAGTCATTCCATTAAAAAAACAGGTAGTACTACCTGTTTTTTTTGTTTTTTCTAAAAGACTACCCGCTACGGCTAGGGGAAGATTAGGGAAAATTTGATATATTTATAACGAGAAATAATATAATGGGACTAAAAGATAAAAATTATAAAGCTGAAAGGAGAAATGTGTTATGGGGTTAATTAAAGCGGCAATGGGTGCTGCCGGCGGCGTTATGGCTGATCAATGGAAGGAATTTTTCTATTGTGAATCTTTACCCGAAAACGTTTTAGCCACTAAGGGACAAAAACGTATATCTGGACGTTCATCTAACACAAAAGGTGAGGAAAATATTATTAGCAATGGCTCAGGAATAGCTGTAGCAGATGGGCAATGCATGATTATCGTTGAGCAAGGTAAAGTGCTTGACCTTTGCGCGGAACCTGGTCAATACACTTTTGACGCAGGGGGCGAACCCTCTCTATTTGCAGGGGGTGCTTTTAAGGACAATGCACTAGGATCTCTACAAAGCGTTTGGGAGCGTTTCAAATTTGGTGGAAGTCCAGGTAAGGACACCCGTGTTTATTATTTTAACACCAAGGAACTCATCGGTAACAAATATGGAACTCCAAGCCCTGTCCCATTCCGTGTTGTAGACAATAATATTGGGCTTGACATTGATATAGCGATTCGCTGTTTTGGGGAATACAGCTATCGAATTATGAATCCAATTCTTTTCTATTCAAATGTTACTGGCAACATTTCCAATGAGTATACCCGGGACACTATCGATGGGCAGCTTAAAAGCGAGCTCATGACAGCTCTCCAGCCTGCTTTTGCAAAGATCAGTGAGATGGGCATTCGTTATTCAGCACTACCTGGACACACCATGGAGCTTGCAGATGCCCTGAATAATGTTCTTTCCGAGAAGTGGAGCAACCTGCGTGGCCTTGAAATCGTATCCTTTGGTGTATCATCGGTGAAAGCTAACGAAGAAGACGAAAAGATGATTAAAGAGTTGCAACGCAACGCCACTTTCCGCAATCCTACAATGGCAGCAGCACATATGGTAGGCGCCCAGGCGTCGGCCATGCAAAGTGCAGCATCCAATCAAGGTACAGGTCCGGCTATGGCTTTCATGGGCATGAATATGGCGGGGCAAGCAGGTGGAATGAACGCCCAGAATCTATTTCAGATGGGCCAGCAACAAGAACAACAGCAACAAGCACAACAATCCCAGCCTACACCACCCCAGGCTGCCACTGGTTGGCAATGCTCCTGTGGAAATAGTGGAAACACCAGCAAATTCTGTGCAGAGTGCGGCAAACCTCAGCCGCAAGAGGATGGCTGGGCATGCGAATGTGGTGCCGTAAACAAAGGCAAGTTCTGTGCAGAGTGTGGTAAATCTAAGCCTGCCGGCATTCCACAGTATAAGTGTGACAAGTGCGGTTGGGAACCCGAAAGCAGGACGAAGCCACCAAAGTTCTGTCCGGAATGCGGAGACGTTTTCGATGACGGAGATTTAATTAATTAACAGGAGGTCTACTATGGCATTCTTTAAAAAGAAATACTGTGATATTTGTGGGGAAAAGATTGGTCTTATGGGTAATCGAAAGTTAGAAGATGGGAACATGTGTAAAGGTTGTGCAGGATTGCTCTCGCCTTACACTACGGACCGTCGCAAAACAAGCATTTCGGATATTAAGGAACATCTGGCTTATCGAGAAAGCAACAAAACCCAGGTTGCAGAGTTGAATATTACCCGTAGCATTGGAGGCAA
Source organism: uncultured Acetatifactor sp. (assembly GCA_964552225.1). Lineage (GTDB taxonomy): Bacteria > Bacillota > Clostridia > Lachnospirales > Lachnospiraceae > Acetatifactor. The sequence goes on along the minus strand of CAZKGP010000013.1, from coordinate 8,204 downwards.
AACAAGGGTGTTATTGGATGAAGATGCTGGAAAATTCATTGTAACTTCATTCAGTAATTGGCAAAGTCAAAATCCTGATGTAATTGACTTTTCCCAGGTGACCGGTTGTCGAACTAATATTCGTGAGTACAAAACTGAGATAAAAAGGAAGGACAAAGATGGCAATGATATTAGCTTTAGTCCACCCCGTTATAACATAGATTATGATTTTTTTGTGACCATTCAAGTTAATTCTCCATGGTTTGACCAAATTGGTTTCCAAATCAATGATAGACGAGTGAACACTCGAGGCTCCATGGAATACAGGGAAATGGAACGGCAGTCAAAGGAGATTAAGGAAATTCTCACCCAGGTGCGGCAGGAAGCACGAGAAAGTCTAGTAGCTGCCAATGCGCCTAAAGTGGCTCAAACATGTCCCTTTTGCGGTGCTACCACTACCCCTGATGCAAGTGGCTGTTGTGAATTTTGTGGAGGTGCGGTGCAAGGATAATTATTGTGAGCAAATAATAAGCAGAGAAAGGAGGAGAACGCAATGAAAAGGATTGGTTCCATAATTCTTGCACTTATTATGCTGGTTAGCCTTGCTGCTTGTGACAGTAAAGATGGTGCCGATAAAGGTGATGGGCCCGATGTGGTCAATATTGCCCCAAGCCCTTCGATAGCAAGTGAGGATGCAGGCTACTATGTTTTGGTGGAAGCTATAGAAGGCGGCGAGACTGTGACCGGCAACGAACTTCAGGAAATGGGTTTTGATTATTATGTTTTATTGAATGAAGATGGTACTGCTGAGTGCCAGACAGACGATCTGGCCACCGGAACTTGGGGAAATGGTGTTTTGAACCTTCATAACCAAGAAGGTGAAACGGCTACCATTGGCTACAAGATAGAGGGAGATGAGTTGACCCTAGATTGGGATGGGCTTATCATGATTTATTCTCGCAGCAGTGATGCTTCCACCGGCCAAACTCTTAGCACCGCGGGTCTTAACAAAGTACAAGAATGGTGGGATGGAGACTGGTATGGATATTGGGAAACCCACAGCGTCACAGATGATTATAGGGATATGGAAGATGATGGACGCTGGGAATGCTATGCTGAAATCAAGATGAATTCAGATGATACAGGAACTATCTATTTGTGGGAGAAATTGGGTGAAATTGCAAGGGTGAATATAAGGGTATCAGAAGAAGGCGGATCCGGTGATATGGGAGCAGCAGTTTCTGAAAGCGGCCATCATTGGAACGATGCTCAAATAGGGCATGCCGATTGGATTATTGATCCCAGCCTTTATGGATATGAGAATTACATGGTGATTGACGGGCGTTATGTAGACGAGGAGAACCCAGATCAGGGTTTCAATTATATCATGTATTTACGACCTTGGGGACAACTCTGGGATGATATTCCTGAAGATGAAAGGCCGCCGGACTATGAGGATTGGTACCTTGACAATTACACGGCAGAATCTATGGTCGAAACAGTTCTTGCATCCATTACCGATTATGACGGTTATGATGATTCTGAAATAGATGGTCCCGATACAGAAGAATCAGCACCCCTGACGTCTGCTGGCGGCACTGTTGATGTTGGTTATGAACTGAATGGCATTAACATTTCGGCTATGCTTCCTATTGATTGGTGTAGTGAAAAGAATGCATTTGGTGTGAATTTTTATAATGTCGCTGATTTAGAAGACACTCATTCCGGATCACCTAGAATAAGGGTAAACATTAAAGCTGAGGTGAAGGATTTTGATGTTTATATTAAAGATTTTGAAAACATACAAAACATACAAAATAGGACCATTGGCGGAATTGACATGGTAGGCCGCACCTATAAATTCGTTGGAATGGACTGGATAGAATACACCGGTGTCATTGATAATGAACATGCTGTTAGTGTCAGTATATCTAAAATCGACATTAGCGATGGAGAAGCAAGGGATGTATTAAATAGTATAAAACTTGAACCAAAGTAGTAGGTAGGGGACAGAAGGGACGTGGTAGAGAGCTTTTGGAGGATGAGGGCGTACAGACGACTATAACTAACATAGAAATGAAATAAAAAATGGAGGTAATGAAAATGGAAAAGAAAAGTAATGGGCTTTTAAAAGTATCAAGTATACTCATGATAATATTTGGGAGTCTAGGTATCATTTTAGGTATCATTGCAGTAGTGGGTTCTTCTGCCTTAAGTATCCTTAGTGAAGGTGAAACTGCACTTTTGGTGTGGGGTAGTGTTGCATTTTTGCTTAGTTCTACAATCAGCTTAATTGCCGGAATTATTGGCGTAAAAAATGCTGCTAAACCCGAAAAGGCCCAAACATGTATTGTTTTCGGTGCAATTACTGCATTGTTTGCTGTATTAGGTTCCATCATGACTATGGTTGGTGGAGGTAAATTTAATGCGTTAGGTTTGTCAACGGGGCTTGTACTTCCAGCACTATACCTGATTGGTGCTTTCCAAAACAAAAGCCTAATTGGTAATATTCAAAATAAAAACTTAGCTCAGTAGGCACAAGGTCAACAGGAATATAGTTGGTTATCTATATTCCTGTTGACCCTTTCTTTGAATTTTAAGGAGGAATATGTATGAATTGGAAAAGGAATATAAAAACCGGAAATCAATCTTGGCAGGTTACTTTTAAGGAACTACCAAGAACTTTGGAAGCACTTCGTGCATTACCCCAAGCAAGCTTGAAGGAACCCCATTACGCAGCAGGTCTATTGATACCGGCATTGTGTCTCTGGCCTTCTAACCAAAGTATGGCTCTGGATATGATTAACTTTCTGAAAGGGCCTCAAGGACTATCCACTCATGAAATACAGTTTATAAATGAGCGTTTACGTGGTAAAGAGTATTTGCCCTTTTCCTATTTTGGAGGAACTACACCTGAAAATGAATATAAACCCTTGCGACCCTATACCGTAACCATATCCACTGTTCCTACTAGTTTTGATGAAGCTGGATATGCCAAACTATATTTGAAATCAAGTGGAGCGGATAGCGTACGCCCTGTACAACTTCGAGAAAAGGCGTCCAGTGGGCAGTGGTTCCTATGGGATCAAATGCTCCTTAGTCAAATTCGGTCGCCTGTTTCGGCTGACCCTTGGTCATAACAAATACTATAACGAGGAGGTCCTATCTATGGCCATAGAGGTAACAAATTATCAATGCCCGTCTTGTACGGGGCCACTTCATTTTTCAAGTGAAAGTGGAAAACTTGACTGCGACTATTGCGGCGAATCATTTGATGTAGCCACAATTGAGCTACTTTATGAGGATAAAAATGAGGCTGCTGCTAATGCCACCAAGGATCCCGAGTGGGACTTTGCTATGAATGAATGGGGGGAAGAGGAAGCTGAGCACATGCGGGCTTATACTTGTCCTTCTTGTGGTGCCCAGATTATCTGTGACGAAACCACTGCCGCTACTTCTTGCCCTTATTGTAATAATCCAACAGTCGTACCAGGCCAATTTACCGGAACCCTCAGGCCGGATTTTGTGATTCCATTTAAAGTAGATAAAGAGGCCGCCAAAGTTGCTCTGAAAGACCACTATAAGGGGAAAAAGTTTTTGCCAAAGTCTTTCTCCGCAGAAAATAAACTTGAGGAGCTCAAAGGCATTTATGTCCCATTTTGGTTATTTAATGGAGTGAGCGATGGGGATATCCGCTATCGAGGAACCACAAAACATTCTTACACTGAAGGAGACGAAGAGGTAACGGTAACAGAGCATTATAATGTGGTGCGGGAGGGTAATATTGCCTTTGAGAAGGTACCCGTTGATGGGTCCACCAAAATGCCCGATGCACACATGGATGCAATAGAACCCTATGATTATTCCATGCTTGTGCCTTTTTCATCTGCCTACCTGCCGGGATATCTGGCCGATAAATTTGATGTGGATGCGGATACTTGCAGTGAGCGTGCAAATGAGCGGATCCGCACGAGCACACTGGATGTCTTTGAATCGACTATAACCGGTTATGCAAGCCTGACACCTGAATCTTCTTATATTAAGATTGAGGCAGGGGAAGTAAAATATGCTCTACTACCGGTATGGGTACTGAATACTAAGTGGAAGGGCAAGGATTTTCTTTTTGCCATGAATGGGCAAACCGGTAAGCTTATTGGAGATTTACCTGTTGATGGGGTCAAATTTGCCGCCTGGTTTGCGGGTATTTCATTACCACTGATGCTACTGCTTGGCATCATCTTGTTTTAAGGGAGGGTATTGACATGAAGAGAACAATCGCATTATTTTTATCAATTTTGTCCCTTATCCTTGTTATGCTGCTACCGGTAAAAGCCGCAGAATTTGATTTGGTCCTCGACGAGGTTGGCTTGCTAACTGATGATGAATATGTAGAGCTTAACGGGTTAGCCATTGATATAACCGAGAAATATCAATGTGAAGTGAGCATAGTTATTATTGAAGATTTGGAAGATAATGATGCTACTGAGTTCGCAAAGTTTGTTTATGGGGAATATGATTACGGCTATGGTGGGGATAAAAGTGGACTGATGTTCTTAATAAGTACAGAAGATCGGGATTGCACACTTATAGCAAATGGGTATGGAAATACAGCTTTTACAGACCACGGTAAGGATGTTTTATTAGATAGGCATATTTTGCCCATGCTTCGCCAGGATAAATATTATGATGGTTTCTTAATATACTTGAATCAAACGGCAGAATTTTTAGAGATGGCTAAAAAGGGTAGACCCTTTGATATGGATACTGATGAGTTACTTGCAGAAGAAAATGCTAAGAGTTCATTTTGGATGAAGCTAGCCATCACTATCCTTGTTCCCCTGCTTATTGCAGGAGTGGTTTGCTTTATATTTTTAGGGCAGATGAAAACTGCTGTGCCCCAGAGGGCGGCCGATCAGTATATACCCGATGGAGGTCTTAATTTGACGAGACAAGTAGATGCATTCCTTTATAGTAGTGAAACTCGAAGGCGAATAGAAGAGAAATCATCAAGTGGGGGAACTTCTGTGGGGAGTAATGGTTTCTCTAGTAGTGGAAGGAAATTTTAAGGGGTGAAATATGATGAAAAGGAAAATATTACTGATATTGCTTATTTGCCTTATGGTTTTGAGTGGTTGTAGTGGGTCTAGTATTCCGCCTGATTCCGAAGCTTCAAATGACATTCAAGAGGAGAGTAAATCAATGTCTCGACCTAAATTCAGTAAGTCTGAGGATAAATCAATATTTAGGCCTAGTTTGAATAAGGGAGAGGATAAACTAATTTCTCCCCCTGATTTCGGGACAGAAGAGGGAATAAGGGAGTACCTTGTAGGCCAATGGATTTTTGATAAAGGGTATGTGAGCGATGTAATATGTAAAATGGATATTGATAAGGACTTAAATGTTGACTTGTTATTTTATGATGTTTATATAGATGAAGCTAGAGGTGATTATTCAGGACAAATAGAATTTGATAGGATGTATGTAAATCCTAATGAAGCGCCTGATCTACTTTGTATTGAGCTAATGGACGCGGATTATCCTGGGGGGGATTTTCTTTTTCTTCATAGAACTACTTATGATGGGAAGATTGTTATGTCTTGGTTTTTTGCAGGCAATGGTAATTGTATCTTTGACATCTTAGGTCCCGATGATTTTGAATATACACCAGAAGAAATAATGTTTGAGAAAGTAAGCGGGGAAATGTCACAGCTTGAACCCTATGTAGACACAGAATTCTATGGAGTTTTTTGGGGGAAAGGAGTTAATGGGAAAAGCCTTTGGATAGACGATGTTCACTGGACGGGGGAGGCATACGACATTGTAATAGATTATCCCCGACGAATGGCCCTTTATGAAAATGATGTGCCTGAGAGCATTCTTTACAGCATAGCACCTGACAGGATTTCAGATATTATGGGAGATGATTTGTTTCCAGGTGAGGTTTATGTTGTGCAAACCGATGACCAGGGCAATATCATAGATTTTATAGCTGTAGAACACAAGGCTTTTTTTGAAGAAGGTTTTTATGAGGATGAACGGGGCGAGAGTTCTTGGGGAGAGGTTCAGACTGAAGGTGAAGTCGAAATTCACACATTGGTTCTTGATATTGTTGAAAATGATGTACAGGAGATACAAGAATATCTAAACGCGGGTATGTCTATGTTGTTCCATGAGGAAACTATAAGACTTGATGGTAAGGATTGTTATCAGATTGCTTTGGGAACAAACCATGAGGGTCACTTTGTACAAGAGGTGTTTTATGCTGTGAATACCATTACACGGCAGGTTTATCGGTATGATGTTATAACAGATGTATGGGAATCGGTGGATTAAAGATCACCAGGATTTATGCTTGGGCAAACTCGCTAATAAGATAATGTTGATAGGCTTATAAAAATCAAAAGATAGATTGAAAATATATTATTTCCCCTCTGACAAGGGTTTAGTAAGTAAGCGAAAGAGGGATTCTAGAGGAGATGAAAAATGATGAAATATAGAGTATTATTGATAGTGCTTGTTTGCATTGTGATTTTGAGTGGTTGCAGCAGAGGACCCGGTATCCCACCTGCTTCAAAAGTTTCAGACAATCTTCAAGATGAAAGCAAACCAATGTCTAAGCCGAATATTAGTAGCGCAAAGGGTAGACCAATGTCTACGCTTAACTTAAATAAGTCGGAGGTCATTGATGAAATAGATGAGCCAGAAAACTATGGATTTGACCTGTTTGAAAAATCAGAGATAGGAGAAAGGGAAATAGTTAAATGTGGAAAAGGGATTGAATTAGTCAAAGAGTCCGGTCCTTTTACTATAAGGATAACTGATATACAAGTTTTGAATTTCCATCTATTAGACGAATACAAAGAAGACTTTGATAATAAGGACAAATTAACGATTATTACAATGGCTGTAGAAGTAGAAAATAATTCGGCAAGTACTAATATAATTTATCCTAGTCTAGGAATTCTTGTTACAAATACTGAAGAACAGGTTGAAGCTGACTTGATGCTGTCGGATAGTGTGGGTGGAGAGTTTGGAGGGGAAGTTGTACAAAAAGGGAATATTCTTTTCATAGTCGATTCTGAAGGCCAAGACATAAAAGGCATAAGATATATTATTGATGGTGCGGAGGATGAGGACTTCAATTCAATTGGAGAAGATATAGAATTTGAGATAGAGTTTTAGAGGATATAATTTAAGCAATCCCTTTGGGGGTTGCTTTATGTTTTCTTATTTACTTAAAGCCTAGCTACTACGGCTAGGCTAAAAATTGGACTGATGTTTTAAGAATAGTTCGGAGGGATAACCTATGCCAAATATTATGCTGATTATGCATCGGAAGGCCGTTGTGCAGGGTTTGATGAATAGGCTTCGAGATAGCTTAGATATTCGCCTAATTTATGAGCCAGATTATGATAATGTGAATACTGCTATTCGCAGTTACGATGCTAAAGTTGCACTTATTGAAGTCGCAGAATCAGGTCGTTATGACATGACTTATTGCTTGACACTATGCAAGGGACTTCGGGAACAGATTCCAAATTGCAAGTTGCTCTTGATGTGCTCTGAACAAGATGAAAAAAGTGTCAAGCTAGTAGTTGCTGCTAAGGGAGAAAAGCAAATCGACGATTTTGTGTTTTATGATGTGACAATTGACTATTTGGCATCAAAATTAATATCTATATAAAATTAATATCAAGGCTTGTTCTATACCAGCTGTTAAACTGAAAATTGCAAGTTTAAATGTCGTGTAAATATTTGGTAATTCCCATTGTGTAATATTTATTTTTAAGCTACTTTTACTTCATTTGGTGTTCTATATCCCAATATCCTTCTGGGATAATTATTTAGCCAGTTTTCTATATATTTAATCATAGATAAGGGGATATCATCTATACAACTTCCTTTTGGTATAAAGCGTCTTATCAGTTTATTTGTATTCTCATTTGTTCCACGTTCCCACGAGCTGAACGGATGTGCATAGAACACTTTGGTCCTTGTCTTTTCTTTTCTCTTAACCGATGTTTCGATACCCTGAAAATCAAGAAACTCACTTCCATTATCCACTGTGATCGTTTTAAATGTCTCAGTAAATTGATTATAACCTAGCTTCCTTTCAAGGCTGTCTATCGCCTTTTTAACGCATTTTTGAGTCTTTCCCTTCATCTTAAATATGATCTCTTCCCGACTTTTTCTTTCACTTAATACAAGCAGTACAGCCTTACCTT
>CAZKGP010000012.1:0-19903 GCA_964552225.1 uncultured Acetatifactor sp. | reverse complement strand
TTTATAACTTTTGTTTTTGGGCCATACGTGCAGTAAAGAGAAGAGTCTAATTAAGATGTTGCTTGTTGCATAGTCTGTCATGTGGTAAAATATGAAGATATGGCAAGAAAAAGAAAGGAGATACCAGATTGAAACAATATACAAGAGAAAATGAACTTCATAAGCTGGAATCATTTAAGCGGCTAATTAATTTAACTCTATCTGGGATTTCGTTAGGAATAGAAATAATCATTTTTACTTATTTTTGGTATGTATACTTCGTTGGTAGTCTCCAAAGATATTTAGGATTTTTTGAAAAAAGTAACTGGTTACAGATTTGTATATACGCAGCTATTTTATTTTTTACTACCCAAATGTATGGTGGATTAAGAATTGGATATTTGAAAAACATTGAAATAATATTTTCAAAGATTATAGCAGTACTTATATCGAATGTGCTTATTTATGCGCAAATTTCTATTATGGCACAAGAATTTTTTATTTTAAGCTCCTTTGCCAAATTAACCATATATCAAATACTTGGTATTATAGTTTGGACTAATATAGAGAATAAAATATATTGCTCTGTATTTCCACCAAGAAAGTTATTGATGGTACATGGAAGGCGTCCTATTGAGGATATCTTAAAAAAATTTCAGAATAGAAAGGACAAGTATAAAGTCATTAAGTGTATTCATATTAATAATACATTACCTGAAATAAAAAAAGAGATTATTAAAGGATATGAGGAGGGAGATTATACTGCAGTTGTATTATGGGATATTTCGGTAGAGGATAGAAATGAATTACTGAAATTTTGTTATGCACGTTCTATTCGCGTATATATTATGCCGAAAATAACGGATGTTATATTAATCGGCGCAGAGGAATTGCACCTTTTTGATACTCCGATTTTGTTAACTAGAGAATACAGATTGACCATGGAACAACGTTTTATAAAACGATGCATTGATTTATTTTGTGCTATTTTACTTTTTATTATTACATCACCATTTATGCTAATCACGGCAATCGCTATTAAATTATATGATGGCGGGCCAATTTTTTATAAACAAATTAGATGCACAGTTGGGCAAAAAGAATTTAATATTATGAAATTCCGCAGTATGTATACTGATGCTGAAAAGGATGGCGTTGCAAGACTTGCAACTAAAAATGACGATAGAATCACACCGATTGGTAAATTTATTCGTAAAGTTCGTATTGATGAATTACCACAGTTATTTAATATCATTAGGGGAGAGATGTCATTTATTGGACCGAGACCAGAGAGACCAGAAATTATAGCTCAATATGTTGAGATTATGCCTGAATTTGCATTTCGCATGAAAGTAAAAGCAGGATTAGCTGGATATGCTCAAGTATTTGGAAAGTATAATACGACTCCATATGATAAGCTAAAATTAGATTTGACTTATATTGAAAACTATTCCATTTGGTTGGATATGAAACTTATGCTACTTACCTTGAAAATTCTATTTTGGCCGGATAGTACAGAAGGAGTAGAATGTGAGCAAGTGACAGCTTTTAAAGAAGAGTTTGATAGAAAACAGTAAGACAAAGTGAGGAAGGAAAAGAGCATGTTAGAATGTAATTATTCCAAGGAGCCATTTGATTTACGTTTGACAGTACTCCGTTTGATTAAAAAAGCACCTGTAATTATATTGATAACCCTAATAGGTACTTTGGTATTTGGCGGAGGGTATTATATTAAAAATATAACATTGGCTCCAGAAATTTACGTAGCACAATCTAATTATAAAGTAAATTATGCTACAGATCCTCAAACAGGTAATGAATATACTTATATAAATGGAGTTTCATGGAATGGCTGGCTTCAAGAAGATGTATTTATCCAGTTTATTCAGGAGCATCTGCAAATAAGTGTAGATAATGAGGATTTAAAAAGCTATTTGTGGGCAGAGTTGCCTACTGATCTTCGCAAACCAGTTAGTTTTGTGGCTACACCAGATTCGGATATGAGTCTTGCCATAGCTCGTGCCTTAGAGAAGAGTTTTATCGATTTTGGTACAAGTCAACCAGAGATTTCTTCTATTGAAGTGGTTACATCTGCTACCAAAACCAAAAGAGAAATAATAGACATGAAATCAAAAAAAATATTAGATGTTAGACCAGCTAGAGCATTTGTATTAAGTGGTATTTTAACATTCTTTCTTACTACATTGATATTATCTATATGGGAAATTGGAAATGACAGTATCTGGCTTCCAGACACTTTGTCTAAACGATATGGTTTAAAAAGCCTTGGTACGATACACAGTCCTTATTGTAAAGAAAATTTGAAATTTTTATTTACTAATAAAAAATGTATTGGACTTGTTTCTATAGATAATGGAGTAGATTTGTCAAATGTCAAGAAACATCTCTTAGAATATGATGAAAACCAAAGCGAATATATTCTATTTCCTACCCTTGACTTATGTCCAGAAGGCTGCGATAAACTTAGAGATATGGATGGAATACTGCTAGTGGTAAAAGCTGGATCAAGTGTAGGAAAAGGATTGGAACATGGTTTACAGTTTTTAGAGACACAGGAATGTAAAATTACAGCCGCTATTTTATGCGATGCAGATGAAACATTAGTAAAAAAATACTATCGGTTTTGAATTTGCTCACGAAGACACGAGGTATGTATATATGAAGGTACAAGTATTAGCTTCTGTAATGAATCAATCTATGGAAGCCATTGTTAAGAAGATGAATCTAAGTTCTGATGCAATCATCATTAATCAATGTAACAGTTATGACTATAGTGAGATGGAGCATAAAGGGCGTCAAGTGCGCTTTTTTTCCTGCGCTGAAAGAGGCGTGGGGAAAAGTCGAAATAATGGTATTCTAAGAGCAGATAGAGATATCTGCCTTTTTTCCGATGAAGACATTGTGTATAAAGATGGATATGAGGCAATGATTATAGAAGAATTCCAAAATAACCCAAAGGCAGATATGATTCTCTTTAATATAGATATTGAAGAAAGCAGGAAAACGTATCATATTACAGAACGTAGAAAAGTTAGATGGTATAATTGTGGTCGATATGGTGCTGTAAGTTTTGCGGTACGAACAGATAAACTTTTAAAATCAGGTGTTATGTTTTCTCACCTTTTTGGCGGGGGTGCTCAATATAGTAATGGCGAGGATAGCTTGTTTTTGAAAGAGTTTATGAAGAAGGGGTATAAAGTATATACGGCCCCTGTTACAATTGGGTGTGAGATGGCACAGGAATCTAGCTGGTTTACAGGATATGATAAAAAGTTCTTTTATGATAGAGGTGTATTATATTATTATCTTTATGGTAAACTTGCACCACTTATGAGTCTGCGTTTCTTACTAGCTCATAAGGAAAAAATGTGCCAGCAAATTTCAATAAATAAGGCATATCAATACATGAGAGAGGGAAAGAATTCGGCAAAAGCTTAATTTGATAACAGGTGGTTTGCTCGGAAGGGATGTGAAAGATAAATGGAGGCCAGCGTATTGGTTTATGTGATATTAACAGTAACCACAGTACTATTTGCTATATACATTGATAATAGTGATTATGTATCATATTACATTAGTGGTAAAATGACAGCGAAATATAACCGACAACAGGCACGTAATCTTATGGCTGAAATTGCAATTTATGGCTTGCTAACAGGAGTGTCAGCCTGCCGTATTGCAGTGGGTAATGATTATTGGGAATATCGTAATAATTTCAAATTAGTTGCTCAAGGGCGGCATGTATCTTCTGAAATTGCGTTTAATTATATTGTAAAGTGGATGCAAGATTTATTTGGTTACGACAATTATTTACCTATTTTCGCATTGTTTTCTATTGTAACAGTTTTCTTTTTTGTAAAGGCGCTTCATGATCAAGGGAAATGGTATGCAGCATCTTTATTTCTCCTGCTAACAGGAGGATACTATTTTTCAAGTCTAAATTCCATTCGCTATTACCTAGTGCTAGCAATTTCTTTATATAGCATGAAGTATGTAATGCGGAAGGAATATGGAAAATTTATATTATGGATACTTGTAGCTGCTACTTTTCATAAATCTGTTTTAGTTGTAATTCCTATTTATTTGCTAGCCCGCTATCTTGCCAGCATCAAGTTAAAAAAGTGGCATTTTGTTGTGGGCATACTTTTAGTTGCAAGCTTATTTTTGTGTCAGGATTTGTATCGGAAGATAATATTTTCTTTTTATCCTTATTATGAAAATACTTATTTCGATGTGGTAGATTTATCTTTGACTAATATTGCAAAATGTGCTGGAACATTAATTCTTGCTATAATCTTGTATAAATGTAGTATTCATGACAATCAAGTAAATCGTTTTTATTTATTTTTAAATATAGGTGGTTTTATATTGTATACATGTGGTTCTTTTATTCCAGAGGTATCTAGAATAGGGTATTATATGATAATTTCTCAAGTATTTTTAATTCCTAATATGTTAATGGAAATGGAAAAAGGATTCTTGAAAAATTTATTTATTGTAGGGACGGGAACTGCCTTTACACTTTATTTTATATTCTTTTTGAATAGTGCATATAGCGTTGATATACGCTTGTTACCATATTTGAATTGGATATTTAATTAGAAAGGAACACAATGAGTAGAGAGTTAAGTACTACCGTAAAATTTAGTGTTATTGTAGTTGCATTAAATCCTGGGGAAAAGTTAAAGCAGACAATTGATAGTATTCTTGCCCAAGAGTATTTAAATTATGAGATTATTGTAAAAGATGGAAAATCTAAAGATGGTTCTGTGGAAAAATTAAAGCGGGAATTCTCTGAAGAAAGCAAAATTAAGGTTTTTGAAGAAGCAGATAAAAGTATTTATGATGCGATGAATCAGGCTTTAAGGCATGTAAACGGAGATTATATTCTATTTTTGAATTGCGGAGATACCTTTTTTGACAATAATGTTCTGCTTAAAACAGCAGAAAAAATAATTAAATCTCAAGAGAATAATAAGCCTTCCATCTTTTATGGAAATACCTTTTGTGAACAAACTAATGTAGTGGTACATTCAGCACCCCAAATAACTAGTTTTACCTGTTACCGAAATATTCCTTGCCATCAATCTTGTTTTTATGGGGCGGAACTATTTACAGAAAGAGGTTATGAAACCAAGTATCGAATTCGGGCTGATTATGAACATTTTCTATGGTGCTATTATAAAGTTCATGCAAACATGATATATATGGACAATGTTATTGCAGCGTATGAAGGTGGTGGGTACTCAGAGAGTAAGAAAAATCAGAAAAGGGATCAAGAAGAACATAAGCTGATTACCTTGGAATATATGAGTAAGTGGGAACTGATTCGCTATAAATCGGTTATGGCACTGACCTTAGCACCTTTGAGAAGATGGATTGCTAATAGCAAAATGCTATCTAATGTATATCATAGGATAAAGGATGTTGCATATAGGCGAAGTATGGAGGATTGATATGAGGGTTTTGTGGGTATGTAATATTATGCTTCCCATTGTGGCAAAGCACCTAAATAAAAAGAATAGTAATAAAGAGGGCTGGCTTTCTGGCTTATCTAACACAATATTGGAAAATCAAAGTGAAAATGGAATTGAGTTAGGAGTTGCATTCCCAGTAGAAAAAGAGTTAAATGGCTGTTCTGGGGAGGTGAACCTTGGAAATAGTGAGTTTAAGTATTATGGATTTTATGAGAATACAGTTCATGCAGAGATATATGAAGAAGAAATGGAAGCAAGCATACGTCATGTTATAGAAACATTCAACCCAGATATAATACATTGTTTTGGTACAGAATATGCCCACACTTTAGCTGTTTGTAGAGTGTTTCCTCATAAAAATAAGATATTAGTGGGTATTCAAGGCTTGATTTCTGTATGTGCCGAAGAATATATGGCACATATTCCAGAGAAGGTACAAAAATGGATTACCTTTAGAGATTGGATAAAGAAGGATACCTTAGTAAAGCAACAAGAAAAGTTTGCAGAGAGAGGAAAATGGGAAATTGAGGTAGTTAAGAGTGTAGGGAATATAACAGGGCGAACTGACTTTGATCGTTTTTATACTAGTCTTTGGAACTCTAAAGCTAACTACTACCTTATGAATGAAACACTTCGACATAATTTTTATGAAGGTAAGTGGAATGAAAATAGTTGCGAACCCTATGATATATTTTTGAGTCAAGGAGATTATCCAATTAAAGGACTTCATTATATGCTTTTAGCGCTACCGCAAATTAGGGAATGCTTTCCTAAAGTTAGGGTTTTGGTAGCAGGTAATAGCGTAGTGAAAGGAAATTCTTTATTAGACAGAATTAAAACATCTGCTTATGGAAAATATTTAAAAAAAATAATTAAACAATATAATCTTAATGAACAAATTGTATTTCTGGGTAGCTTAACTGCAGAAGAAATGAAGGCACAATATTTAAAGAGTGGTCTTTATGTATGCTGTTCTGCGTTGGAAAACTCTCCCAACTCTTTAGGCGAAGCAATGTTATTGGGAATGCCTTGTGTCAGTGCTGATGTTGGTGGAATTCCCAGCTTGTTTGTTCATGAAAAAGATGGTATTTTGTACAAGGGTCATAATCAGCTTGCAGAAGCAGTGATCCAAATGTGGTCTAATCAAGAAAAGAAATTAGAATATTGTAGCAATGCAAGAGAACATGCAAAAATAACACATGATATGAATGAAAATTATAAGCGATTGCTGGAAATATATGCAGCAATAAACTTGCAGGTGTAATGGAGGACTAATATGCAGATTACTTTTGTGTCCAATTATATAAATCATCATCAGATACCATTTTGTAATGCTATGTGTATAGAGACGGAAGGGAACTTTACCTTTATTCAAACAGAACCTATGGAAGAGGAACGTGTGCGTATGGGATGGGGAGAAGAAGAACCTACCTATGCCAAATATATATATAAAGAACCAGAAGTATGTGAAAACTTAATACTAAATAGTGATATTGTAATCTATGGTGGGGCAGAAGAGGAATGCTACATCGTTCCACGATTAAAAGCAGGAAAGCCAATTTTTCGTTACTCAGAGCGAATCTATAAAACGGGTCAGTGGAAAGCTGTGTCTCCAAGAGGTTTGCACAAGAAATATATTGACCACACTAAGTATCGTAATAAAAATGTATTCCTGCTATGTGCAGGTGGTTATGTTCCCTCAGATTTTCATATTATTAGAGCATATCCACAGAAGATGTACCGTTGGGGATATTTTCCAGAAACTAAACATTATAATGAATTTAATAGTCTTATGGATCAAAAAGGGTATGTTGAGGGGAATGAGAAGAAAACATATATACTTTGGGCGGCTCGATTTATTGACTGGAAGTACCCAGAACATGTAATTGAACTGGCTAGAAAGTTAAAAGAAAATGGATATTTTTTTCAGTTGGATATGATAGGTGGAGGACCATTAGAAGATAAAATAAAAGCAATGATTTCTCAGTATCAGCTGGAAGATATGGTGCATTTAAAAGGATTTATGGAACCATCAAAGGTGCGTTCTTATATGGAAAGGGCAGATATATACCTTGCTACTAGTAACCGTGAGGAAGGCTGGGGAGCAGTCATTAATGAAGCCATGAACAGCGGGTGTGCTGTTGTAGCAAACCACGAAATGGGGGCATCGCCATACTTAATACGCCATGGAAAGAATGGATTTCTATATGAAAATGGCAAAGAACAGCAATTATATACTTATGTGGTACAATTGATTCAAGATAGTAATTTGCGCAAAACAATAGGAGCAGAAGCATATAAGACCATCACACAAGTTTGGAATGCTGAGAATGCAGCGGCATGTCTTATGCAGTTAATTAAGAGCTTAAATGTGGTGAAAAAAGAGAAATATCCTCCTGTTGGACAGATACCTAATCTTACAGAGGATGGCCCTTGCTCTAAGGCTCCCATTATTTCAGAGCGTAAAATGTATGGTTATTTGACAAATAGAAACTGAGAGCAAATAATGAAATAGATAGGAAATATAAAAATGAAGCAAAATCCACTGATTAGTGTGATTGTACCAGTTTATAATGTCTTGGAATATCTACCAAGATGTGTACAATCCATTATGGAACAAACATATTCAAATATTGAGATTCTACTTGTAGATGATGGCTCAACAGATGGTACAGGACAACTATGTGATGAGCTGGCACTTAAAGATGACAGAATTAAAGTATTTCATAAAGAAAATGGAGGTTCTTCTTCTGCTAGAAATTTGGGGATTTCTTATGCAAAAGGAGAGTATTTGGGTTTTGTAGACAGTGACGACTATATTGACGCAACTATGTATGAAAAATTATATAATGCAATATCTGAAAATAATACTAAAATAGCACAAATTGGAAGAGATGAAATAAATGAAGATGGAGAATTCTTAGCCAATATATGTGAACCGCCTAAAGAAATTGAATGCATTAGCAGTGAGAACTTTTTAAAAGAGCTTTTAATGCATCGTGGAGACTGCTCTTTTTGTACGAAAATTGTACATCGAACATTATTTGCAGAAGAAAAATTTCCAGAAGGTGTTTTGAATGAAGATTTTCATTTAATGGTTAAATTGCTTTTTAAAATTGATAAAATAATATCACTTCCTGAGCAAACATATCATGTATTTTATAGGATAGGAAGCAACACTCGTAAGGAGAATAAGAATGACTTTTCACGGGTGTATGGTGACGGCATCGATAATGCAGATATGGTGTATGAAATAGTATGCAGAGAATATCCTCATCTACAGAAAATAGCATTACGATTTGGGGTGTTTCAGCGATTAGAATATTTGCTTCATATTCCAATAACTCAAATGACATCTGATAATAAACAATATAAAACTTGTGTTTCATGGATTCGTAGAAAATGGTTTGCAGGAATATGTAATCCTTTTTTGACGAAGAAGAACAAAATATATCAAAGTGTATTTGCGGTTATGCCAAAAGGTATTCGTACCTTGCATAAAAAATGGAGATTAGACAGATGAAACATAACTATTTTGACTTTTATTATTGTATGTAGTATTTTGTAATTAGTGATTGGTTGATATAATCGTAACCATACACATGGAGGAAGATATGAAAGATATAAAAGATATAAAAGATATAAGAGTAGGTATTTTGAAAATACCCTTAACAAGAATATTACTGCTAATCATATCAGATTTAATAGCAATTTTATTGTCCTCTGCATTAAGTATATATGTGCGTTATGATTTTATATTTATGGACGTTCCCAGATATTCTTGGGTTGCAGCATTAGATGCTTATATATTCAATGCAATAATAACACTTGTTATTTTTTATATTTTCAGACTATATAATAGCGTTTGGAGATATGCATCTGATACAGAAATGGTGAACAATGCCATAGCAGTGATTTTATGCGCATTTATGCAGCCAGTTATATTCTGGATAAACGGTGATCAAGGGAAGGTGCCATTTAGTTTCCCATTTTACTATGGTCTTTTTCTCATGATATTTACTTGTGGGGTGAGATTTAGTTATCGTATTCTGCGAGTGCTTCAAAATAGGAGAATAAATCTATACAATACCAAGAGACTTAATTGTATGATTGTAGGAGCAGGTGCGGCAGGAAATTCTATTCTTAAGGAAATCGAAACTAGTAATTATTTAAGTATGCATGTGGTGTGTGCAATCGATGATAATCCGGGTTGCCATGGTAAATATCTCAGAGGTGTACCTATTGTAGGTGGAAGAAATGTAATACAAGAGAATGTAGAAAAACATTCTATAGATGAAATTATAATTGCAATTCCTTCGGCCAGTAGAGCTGAGTTAAAACCTATTTTAGATATATGTAAGGAAACTGGATGCCGATTGCGTATATTGCCAGGAATGTATCAGATCATAAATGGTGATGTCAATGTATCTAAATTAAGAGAAGTGCAGATTGAAGACCTTTTAGGGAGAGATCCTATAGAAGTTAATGTAAATGAAATTATTGAATATGTATGTAATAAAGTAGTGTTAGTAACTGGTGGAGGCGGTTCTATAGGAAGTGAGCTTTGTCGACAGATTGCACAGCATAATCCCAAACAATTGATTATTATTGATATTTATGAGAATAGTGTATATGAGGTACAACAGGAACTTATGCTAAAGCACCCCGATCTAAAACTTACGATACTCATTGCATCTGTTCGTAATACAGCTAGAATAGATGAAATATTCAGGATTTATAAACCGGACATTGTATATCATGCTGCTGCTCATAAGCACGTTCCTCTTATGGAAGATAGCCCAAATGAAGCCATCAAGAATAATGTATTTGGAACCTACAAGGTAGCTCAGGCAGCTCATAAATATAAGGTAAATCGTTTTGTATTAATTTCTACTGATAAGGCTGTAAATCCTACTAATATTATGGGGGCATCAAAGCGAATTTGTGAAATGATTATACAGGATATGAACCGCAAATCCAAAACAGAATATGTAGCAGTCAGATTTGGTAATGTTTTGGGAAGTAATGGAAGTGTTGTCCCCTTATTTAAAAAACAAATTGAACAAGGAGGACCTGTTACAGTCACCCACCCTGATGTGATTCGTTATTTTATGACGATTCCAGAGGCTGTATCCTTAGTGCTTCAAGCTGGCGCTTATGCAAAAGGCGGTGAAATTTTTGTGTTGGACATGGGCGAGCCTATGAAAATTGTAGATTTGGCTCAAAACTTAATTAAATTGTCTGGGTATCGTGTGGATGAAGAAATCAAAATAGAGTTTACAGGACTTCGTCCTGGTGAAAAAATGTATGAAGAGTTATTGATGAATGATGAAGGCCTAGAAGAAACACCAAATAAAATGATATATATTGGAAAACCAATTACATTTAATGATATAGAATTTGAAGAACAATTAGAAATCCTGCGTCAAAATTCCCTAAATGAACAAAGTGACGTACGTGAAATTGTGAAGACAATGGTTCCTTCTTACCATTATTCTGAATTATAATAAAGACTCTGGCTTAGAAATGGAGAGGATTCTATATGTATAAACATATAAAGAGAATGCTAGATTTTATACTTGCCTTATTAGGAATTATAATTTTATCACCTGTATTTCTAATACTAATCGTGGCGATAAAATTAGATTCTAAGGGACCAGTTTTATTTAAACAAAAGAGGGTAGGGATAAACGAATCCCATTTTAATATTTTGAAATTTCGTACCATGAGAATTGACACTCCAAAGGATACACCGACACATCTTTTGAAGAACCCTGAGCAATATATTACAACTATGGGAAAATTCTTGCGAAAAACCAGTTTAGATGAACTTCCTCAAATCATTAATATTTTAAAAGGTGAAATGTCTGTAGTAGGACCAAGGCCGGCGTTGTGGAACCAGTATGATTTAATAGCAGAGAGAAACCTCTATGGTGCCAATCTTATTAGACCTGGTTTAACAGGATGGGCTCAAATCAATGGAAGAGATGAGTTGGAAATACCTATTAAGGCTAAGTTGGATGGTGAATATGTTGAAAACCAAGGATTTCTAATGGACGTACGTTGCTTTTTTGGAACCTTTTTAAGTGTATTGCGTTCTGACGGTGTAGTAGAAGGCGGTACTGGCAACTTAAAGGAGGAGACGAAGGAATGACACGAATTCTGATTACTGGTAAAAATAGTTATATAGGAACAAGTGTAGAGCAATATTTATTGGAATATAATGCATCCTTTGGTGAAGAATTATACCATGTGGATACTATTTCTTTGCGTGAGAAGTCATGGATTAACTATGACTTCTCTTCTTATGATACAATATTTCATGTGGCAGGAATCGCTCATGCAGATGTAGGTAATCTAACAGCAGCAGAAAAAGAAAGGTACTATGAAATAAATTGCAACTTAGCAGAAGAAACAGCTTTGAAAGCTAAAGCTGAAGGGGTAAAGCAATTTATATATATGAGTAGTGTTATTGTTTATGGAGAAAGTGCTCCCGTTGGTAAACAGAAAAGGATTACTAAGGATTCCGAATTGAAACCAGCAAATTTTTATGGCGACAGTAAAGCGCAAGCAGAGAAACGTTTGTCTTTATTAACAGAAGCAGGTTTTCAAGTGGCTCTTATTAGAGCTCCTATGATTTACGGAAAGGAAAGCAAAGGGAATTATCCGCTACTGGCAAAACTTGCAGTAAAACTTCCATTTTTTCCTAATATACAAAATGAGCGAAGTGTACTATATGTAGAGAATCTTGCAGAATTTGTTAGAAGACTAATGGAAAGCGGAATGGGAGGGATTCATTTACCCCAAAACAGTGAATATGTAACTACCGCTCAGCTTGTACAGATGATTAGCAAAACAAAAGGGAAAAAGATATGTTTGTGTAAGGTTCTAAATCCCCTTGTATATTTAGCAGCACTTGTACCAGGGAAACTAGGCAAAATGGTAAATAAAGCATTTGGAAGTCTAACGATAACTCCTGAATTAGAAACAATAGAGAACTATCAAAAATATGATTTAAAAGAAAGCATTGAGCGTACAGAAAAATGAGTCAAAACATAACCGTGAGCATAATAACAATTGCATATAATAGCGAAGATTGTATCGGTCAGACCATAGAGTCTGTGGCCGGTCAAAGCTATCATAATATTGAATATCTGATTATAGATGGGAATAGTAGTGACAACACAGTAAAGGTGGCAGAGTCTTACAGAGAAATTATGCAAAAAAAGGGAATAGCATATGCTATTATCAGTGAACCAGATGAGGGTATTTATGATGCTATGAATAAAGGTATTGCTTTGGCTTCTGGTGATATCATTGGAATATTAAATAGTGGAGACTGGTATGAGGAAGATGCAGTACAAACGGCGGTGAATACTATGCAGAATCAGCGTTGTGACTTAATGTTTGCAAATATTAGAATGTGGAAAGGGAATGGCAGCAGTTTTATTAAGTATGCTCGCCAAAGAGACTTTCAGACCTCAAGAGACTGGAATCATCCTACAACCTTTGTTAAAGCGAAACTATATAAAGAACATCCTTTTCGTAAAAAAGGCATACATGATGATTATGGATTTTATTTAGAAATGCGAAAACTACAGACTTATATTGTTACCGTGGACAAAGTGCTGGCTAATTTTAAAATGGGGGGCGCTAGTAACCATAAAAATCTTAAGGCAGCCATAAAAAGAATAGAAGATAGATATCAATACTGCTATCGTATCAATGGATATAGCAGATTGTACATTATAGAATGTATTGCCATTGAGGTTGCTAAAATGATATTAGGATAACATTCTTAATACTTTCATAAGAAATTGGAAGCATCTACAAGTTGATATTACTAGTTTTTTTCTATATAATTAATAATAGTTAATGAATACATAAATAGACAATGGAGAAATTAAATGAAGAAAATAGCAATCCTACTATGTTCCGTTATTTTATCAGGATGGATTATGAATAGCATAGTGTATGTACAGCCAGTTTATGCAGACGAAATAACAGTTTCTGGTGGAGATAGTGAAGAACTGGATATAAGTTCGGGTGATGGGAATGGGGCCTTGTCAGCTTTAAGTAAAGAGGCACTAAATACAATCCTTGCAGACAGAACCGTTATGGCATTGGTATATTTAGCAGATGAATTACCTGTTAAGAAAGACGCTTCCCATGATAGTGAAACTATAGTAACAGTGCGTAGTGGTCAGCAGGTACAAATCCAAGATGTTGAAATGGATGATAATCAACAAGTTTGGGTGTCTGTAATGTTATATTATGGTGGAACAGAATATTATGGATACATTCCTAGAACAAATTTAGCATGCTCCGATGAATTATTTTTGGCATGGGAACAGGAATATAATGTTTCATCAAGAATGCGAAGATTTGCTAGAAGCTTTAGTGCAATACCTTTAGACGTTGCGCAATTCCCAATAAGTTACCAGGCTCCATTACTGAAATTAAAACAAGACCATCCCAATTGGACCTTTGTTATGATGGATACCCAACTGGATTGGAACACAGTAATGGAAAATGAAATGAAAAATGGACGCAGTTTGGTTCCTAATTCTTTTCCTGATAATATGAAAGCAGGAGAATATGGTCAAGGATGGTCCTACGCAAGTAGCGAAGCGTTAACCCGTTATTTGGATCCAAGAAATGGGATAAATGAAGATTTGATTTTTCAATTTGAGTTACTTACATATAATGAGTCCTATCATACTCAAGCAGCCCTTCAGACTTATTTAAATAATACCTTTATGAGTGGAACTGTTCCAGGTTTAGAGGCTCATATGACGTATGCACATATCTTTTGGGCAATTGGTGCGAATTTAAGAGTAAGTCCTTTTCATTTAGCAAGTCGTGTGCATCAGGAACAAGGACAAGGAAACTCTTCATTGATTTCTGGATCCTATCCAGGATACGAAGGCTACTATAATTATTTTAACATAGGTGCTTCAGGTAATAATAATGAAACGGTTATTAGAAATGGTTTAGAAAAAGCCAGAACACTGGGATGGGACTCCCACTATAAATCTATAGAGGGTGGAGCTAATACCATATCCCGTAACTACATTTTAAGGGGACAGGATACTCTCTATCTTCAAAAATTCGATGTGGATAATAGTGCCGATGGACTTTATTGGCACCAATACATGCAAAATATTTGTGCCCCATCTAGTGAAGGAAAGAATATTCGCAAATTATATAATAATGCAGGTTCTCTAGATAATACCTTTGTCTTTAAGATTCCAGTTTATTATAATATGCCTACAAGTGAGAATCCAGTATTGTCCTATACAGTATCAGTGACGGTGCCAGAGGGATACTACGATACGACAATATACTTAGATGGTATTCCCTACACAGGCACAGCTATAAATGGTAAATTATTGGTGACTGCTCCAGACGGAAATGCCAAAACAGCTACTATGTACAAGTATAACGAAGCTGGCGTGGCAATAGGAATGTATGTATGGAACTTATCGCATAATGGATATGAATATGACGTCAAAGAAGTTCCTGGATTAACAGACCTCCTTACTTACCATGGATTTTCCATAAGAATTGTGGGTAGATCTGGTATCCGATTCAAAACAGGAATTTCAACAGATTCAAGGTACCAGTTATTGACTTCTGGTATAGATGGATATAAGTTAAAAGAGTATGGAACATTGGTAATGAATAATGCCAATAGAGACCAATACCAAATGATAAAAGGTGGCGAGAAAGTCCTTAGTGGAATATCATATGGATATGATGCAAATGGAAGCTTGCAAGATACTATTTTTGAAAATGTAAATGGCAGACATCGATTTACCTCTGTATTAGTGGGACTTCCAGCAGAACAATATAAGGTGGATTATGCATTTAGGGGATATATTATTTTAACCAAGGATGGTCAAGATATTACCTTATACGGACCTCCTGTAGCCAAAAGTATATATTCACTAGCAGAACAAGTATTAGCAAGTCAACAATATGAACAAGGCTCAAGTGCAGATCTGTTTTTGAGACAGCTTATAACGGATGCAGACAACCTTAATTAACTAGAAAGATATGAGGAAGTATTAAAAGGACATGAAATATAAAAATATTAAAATATTAATTGTAAGCATAATGATAACAATTGCACTTACTGCATGCGGTGAAGATGAAGTTACTAGTAGTATATCAGAGGTGCCAACTACATCGGATAGTACAGAAGTATTAGATGAAACATCGGCTCTTGTAGAAGAAAATGAAATTGTAGAGTTGGAGAAAAAATTAAGCCGTGGTGAGTTGGCCGAAGCAGAATATATTCAACTTTCAAATCTCTATCAAGAAGATGGAAGATATTTACAACAACGTAACATTTTAGAGCAAAGCATAAGATTATTTGATAATGAAGAAATGTTCTCACTTTTACAAAAAGTTACAGTAAATGTTGCAGAAGAAGATAATGTAATTCAGGAAGCGGTAGAACGTCTCCAACAAAACCTATCAATTTCTGAATACGTAAATGAAGGCGTAGGAATGCTATTCAGTGCAGACTGGTTTGATGCAATGATGCCTAAACTAGATAAAGGACATCGTAATTACTACGTGGAAAATGAAAATTCTTTGTTGGTAATTGAAGCCGGATACGATGAATCCGGTGCGAAGTATTCATCTGTGTGGAATGTTACAGAGGAAAATAAGGTAACTTGGATTTTACAAAGAGGTGAAATGGCACAAATGTTTACAACCGGATTAGAAAACGGAGTATATAAAGGTGAATTTGAATCTTGGTTAGTTTATGCAAATAGAGGCGATGTATATCATGAAACTGGAACTATTGAGAATGGAACATTTATTAATGACTATTCTGCACAGGTTAGATTTGGTACTAGTGCAATTGATTTCTTTTCACTGTGGAATACTAAGGAAGATATGGATTTTGTGACATATATAGGACATTTTGATGCCAATGGTATCACTACATTGGAACAGCCTTCCAAAACAGAACTTAATAATACAAATGGAGGAAATGATTCTGAAACAACAGTAGTATACGCATATGATGAACAAAAAGAGAATTATTTATTTGTAAATACCAACAATATAGATGCCTCTTCCTTTGTGTTTGCAATTGGAGAGATGGGAATTCGCCCATATCCAGTATTCACAAAGTATGAACCTAAGCCATATGTAGACAGGACAGAGGACTTGGTAGATAATGATGATGCAGAACCCAAACAACTAAAGGCAGAAGATATTAAAATCAGAGTGTATGACTCAAATATAGAATGGTTTGATGGTACAACTTGGCATATTGCAGGAAGTGTAGAGCAATTTGTGTCAGAGGATCCTCTTGCAGGAGCAGGAAATGAAAATGAAGGAGAAAATGAAGTGGCAGAGATCTTACCTGAATATGAGCGCAAGGGTGGGGGTAAAATAATAAATAAGACTACTCCTACAAAGAAGCCTACTAAACCTACTAAACCAACTACACCAACACCAACACCAGAACCAACACCAACGCCAACGCCGGCACCGAATCCAGCACCAGCACCAGATCCAACGCCAGCACCGAATCCAGATCCAGAACCAACACCCCCACCGGCGCCAGAACCCAATGGTGGTGACACTGATATTGAGTGGTCAGAGGATTATCTATAAAAGATAAAATATCAAAGAAATAGTAATCCTAAAAAGATTACTATTTCTTTTAAAATCTGATATTATAGTCTGTATGGATATATAAGAAAGGTGTAGTACAAGCATGAAACGTTATAAATGGAGAATACTTTCAATAGTAGTAATAATATTACTGCTTATAGGCACTGTATTTCTACTCGTTTTTAAGGATTTTAATGAAGATACCATTAAAAAAGAAGAAATGAATCGCTTCTTTGATGGTGAATTCCAAGGTGCTTTTTTGGGAATGTTTAATATTAACACATATGATGAAGAAGATTTTTCCTATTATCGTAGTTTGCATATGATGAGAGCTTCCTATGAATTTAAAGACGAAAAAGAAATATGCAATTTTATTAATAAAATATTAAAGGAAAGCTCGCAAGTAGATACCATGTATATTGGTCTAGATCCAGAGAAAATGAAATGGTTTAAAGGAGAGAAGGATGGTGTTCTCTCATTAATTCAAAGTCATCCTGAAATTTCATTTGAAGTGTTGCTATCTTATCCTTCTTTAGACTATTGGTTAGGTTTAACTCCAACAGAAGTCACCCAATCTTTGGAACAATATCGTCAAGTGATTACCACTTTGTCGGCAATGGGACATGCTAAAACATATTTTATTGGTTTTGAAGAATGGTTGATAGGAAATCAAAGCAATTATGAAGATACGGGAGAAGGTTTAGTACAAGAAGTGTCTCAGAATATTTTGCTTAAAATACTTTTTCAAACAATAGAGTTTAATCAACATCCATATTGTATTAATGCTGAGAATATGGAAGATAGACTTGGACAATTGAATACACTTATTGAAAGAAAGAGAACAAATCCGTCTCTTTATTTGGATGGAACTAATACGACTATTGTTTTTTTGGGGGATAGTAATATTGCAAATTTTAATGGTACGTTATCAATTCCAGGGGTGGTAGGTAACTTTAGTAATGCTCAGGTGTTTAATTGTGGATTGGGCGGGGGAAGTGCAACTTACAATCCGGAGAATGATACACATTTCCCTAAGATAGTGGAGGCAATGACTTCTGGTAATATAGAAATAATACCCAAGGAGGCACAAGTATACAAAGGACTAAGTGAATTCCTCAAAAGGCAAGAGAATAAAGATGAAAACCTATGGATTATAATTAATTATGGCTTAAATGATTATTTTAATGGTTTTCCTATTTTCTCTGATAATCCCAATGATATAACAACTTATGAAGGTGCTTTGAGGACTGGTATATCTGTATTACAAGAAAGTTACCCAGACGCAGTAATTATATTAATGACGCCAACATTTTGTATAAACAACAATGATGGAACGGAGAAAGCAAGTGAGCAAGGTGGAGTGCTGGTAGATTATGTGGAGGCTGTTGAAAATGTGGCAGAGGAGATGTCAATTTATTCTTTAAATAATTATAAGGATTTAGGAATTAATAAAGATAATAGAGGACAATATCTTATTGATGACTGTCACTTGAATGAGTTGGGAAGATTACGATTGGGTGAAAATATAATAAGAAAGATGGAAACAATCTTGAACTAACAATCAAGAAATTGCATTTCTCAATTTGCTATGCTATAATTTTCCAAAATGTAAGTGAAAGACGGAGGACTTTATGTTAAACAATAAATCTATTTTAATTACTGGTGGTACAGGTAGTTTTGGTAAAGCATTTACTCAATATGTGTTAGATAATTATAATCCTAAAAAAATTATTATATATTCTAGAGACGAATATAAACAATTTATTATGCAAGGCCAATTCAGACAATATGCAGAGAAGCTTCGTTTCTTTATTGGAGATGTGCGTGATAAGGAAAGATTGACGCGTGCTTTTGAAGGTGTGGATTATGTGATTCATGCAGCAGCATTGAAACAAGTGCCTGCTTGTGAATACAACCCAGCGGAAGCTATTAAGACTAATATTAATGGTGCACAAAATATTATTGATGCGGCGTTAGATACAGGTGTACAAAAAGTAATAGCCCTATCTACTGATAAGGCTGTTAATCCAGTGAATCTATATGGTGGAACGAAATTAGTATCAGACAAATTATTTATTGCAGCCAATGCTTATGCTGGCAATAAAGATATCTGTTTTGCCATTGTTCGATATGGAAATGTTGCAGGGAGTCGTGGATCAGTCATTCCATTCTTCCACAATATTATCAAAAATGGAGGAACTGAACTTCCTATTACTGATTATCGCATGACACGCTTCTGGATTAGTCTGCAGGAAGGTGTTGAGCTTGTAATCAAGGCATTGGAAGAGGCAAAAGGTGGTGAAACCTTTATTTCCAAAATCCCTTCATTTAAGGTTACAGATTTGGCAAAAGCAATGTTGCCAGATTGTACCATGCCAGAGGTTGGTATTCGAGAAGGAGAAAAGCTTCATGAAATCATGGTAACGGTAGAGGATTCATCAAATGCTTATGAATATGATAAACATTTTATTATCTATCCTCAGATCGTTTGGAGTGAACGCCAAAAGGCTGTTCCTACAGGGAAGAGAGTACCCGACGAATTCTCATACAGTTCTGATAACAATACCCAGTGGCTTAGTGTTGATGAGATTCGTGAGCTTTTAAAAACCGTGGATTTGGAAAAATAAATTGCTCCATTAAGTAATTACACCCCCATGCACAGTAGGGCAATAGTAACAATCCATATGTGAAAATATATCGACTGTTTGCTTCCCATGCCATGTGGAAGAGAAAACCACCAATTACTCCAATGAGACCAATGTATAAAGGAAGACCTTTGATTGCAA
>CAZKGP010000011.1:0-20128 GCA_964552225.1 uncultured Acetatifactor sp. | reverse complement strand
ACAGATGATTTGGATTATGTATTTTATGACGTATTAGGTGACGTTGTTTGTGGTGGGTTTGCAATGCCTATTCGTGAAGGAAAGGCGAAAGAAATTTATATTGTTGCTAGTGGTGAAATGATGGCACTTTATGCAGCTAACAATATTTCAAAGGGGGTTCAGCGTTATGCACGAACAGGAGGTGTAAGAATAGGTGGCATTATATGTAACAGCAGAAATGTAGACCGAGAACTAGATTTGCTACGTGCATTTTCTAAAGAACTTGGTACAAAACTACTTTATTATGTGCCAAGAGATAATGTGGTACAGCGTGCGGAAATCAATAGGAAAACTGTGATTGAGTACAGCCCAGATTCCAATCAGGCGAAAGAATACCGTAATTTAGCGCAAGCGGTTATGGATAATAAAGATTTTGTAATTCCAACACCTATGACACAAGAAAGATTGGAAGAAATTTTATTAGAGTTTGGATTAATGGATATTGCAGATAATTATCATATTTAAATATAGAATGGAGGCATATGTATGGGAAAAATTAATCAACATATTGGAGAGCTTGTGGGAAATACACCCTTGCTAGAATTAAATGGATATCAGGAAAAATTAGGATTGGAGACTCATGTAGTTGGTAAACTAGAGTATTTTAACCCCAATCAAAGTGTAAAGGACAGAATTGCATTTGCTATGGTAGAGGATGCAGAACGAAAGGGCTTGTTAAAACCAGGATATACCATTGTGGAGACAACAAGCGGTAATACAGGTATTGGACTTGCGGCAGTTGCAGCAGCCAAAGGATATGCTTTTCGAGTGTACATACAAGATCAAGTAAGTGAAGAAC
This sequence comes from uncultured Acetatifactor sp., assembly GCA_964552225.1. Lineage (GTDB taxonomy): Bacteria > Bacillota > Clostridia > Lachnospirales > Lachnospiraceae > Acetatifactor. Next base: position 19,290 of record CAZKGP010000011.1, on the reverse strand, counting down.
GTTTTAAGGTAATCAAGGCATTTGGTGGAACAACAATTAAGCTAACAGAGGAACCTGCGGTTGCTAGGGTGCTGGAGGAAACAGGGGGAGATTTTGTAGCAGCAGTCAAGGCATTACAAGAAGACGTTCTCTCAAAAGAAGAAAATATCTTTTTTGTAAATCAACTTGCAAATCCTGAAAACCCAGGGATACATAGAAAAACAACAGGACCTGAAATTTGGGAAGATACAGAGGGTAAAGTTGATATTTTAGTTTCTTGCGTTGGAACAGGGGGAACCGTTTCTGGTACGGGCGCATATTTAAAATCTCAGAATCCTAATATTAAAGTTGTTGCAGTACAGCCAGGTCCCAATTCCATTCCAAATGAGAATGATCCTGCTCCAGAAGAAATCACTGGTGTTCACAAATTTGAAGGAATACCGAAAGAGAGAATTCCAGCAACCATGGACGTTACTATTTATGATGAAAAACTTGAGGTGGAAACTTATCAGGCAAATGAGGCTGCAAGAACTGTGGCTAAAACAGATGGTATTTTAGTAGGGACCTCTTCTGGTGCGGCAATATATGCGGCCACAGAATTAGCAAAAAGACCAGAAAATAAAGGGAAAATCATTGTGGCCGTACTCCCCGATACTGGACTTCGTTATTTATCAACCAATTTATTTGATTAGGAGGAATGGAGAATGCCTATTAATACAACTAGTTCAAATTTAGCAACAAGAGAAAATCGTCTAGGTTCAATCACTGGATACGTAGGAAGCTTGAATGATTTGGCACAAAAAAGTGAGAGTGGTGAACTTAAGGGACAGTCTAGATGCTTTTCTCAATCCAGCACCTGCTTATCTACCTGTGGTTTGGGCCAGCTTGGTGGGATTCGTGATATAGCAGTGATTCATCATGGCCCTTCTGGATGCTCTGTTACTGCCAGCTCACAGTATGTTGTTACCAATCAGGTGGCAGCGAAGAGAGGGATTAAGAATAGTTCCGTTTATGTGGGAACAGACATGAATGAAAAAGACACTATTTTTGGCTCTACAGATGCATTAAGAGATATTATTTTAGAAGTAAATCGTAGATATGAACCAAAAGCAATTTTTGTCAGCAGCTCTTGTGCAACAGGAATTATTGGTGAAGATATTGACAGTGTGGTAGATGATGTACGAGGAGAAATAGAGGTACCAGTTATCGCAGTTCACTGTGAAGGCTTTAAGTCTAGAATATGGGCAACTGGTTTTGATATCTCAGATCATGCAGTACTAAGCGGAATTGTTAAGCCACCCAAGGAAAAGAGAAACACAATAAATTTCAAGAACTTCTATGAAAGTGCAAGAGATGAAATTGTTGAAATGTTTAAAAACTTTGATTTGGAACCAATATTTTTATACGCCAATGCAACAATAGAGGAATTGGAGCGTTTGTCAGAAGCCGTAGCAACTACTTGTATTTGTGGTACGTTAGGCAACTATTTGGGAAATGGGTTAGAGGAGAAATACGGTGTGCCATATATACGCACCATCAATCCCTTGGGCATTATTGGATTTGAAACATGGCTTCGTGAAATCGGAAGAGTCAGTCAAAAAGAAGCTGAAGTAGAGAAATACATTGAGGAACAGCGTGCTATCTATATCCCACAAATAGAAGAAGTGAAAAAAGAGTTACAGGGATTAAAGGCAGTTTTAGGAATGGGACCAGGCTATACATTTGAAGTATCTCGTGTTTTGAACGAACTAGGAATTGAAGTGGTTTGGGCATTGGCATGGCATTATGACAAAAAATATGAGAATGGAGAAGTTCCTCCTTCTATGAAATATCTTCTAGAGAATGAAATTGATTTTGAAGCCAGTGTAGCTGATCAGCAGAATTTTGAAGTAATGAATATACTAAATAAACATCAACCAGATTTATATTTATCTCGTCACCCGGGCTCCACCGTTTGGGCAATTAAACAGGGAACACCAGCAGTATATGTGGCAGATGAGTATATGATATTTGGCTACAAACATACCTTGGAGTTTGCCCATACCATTTTAGATACCATACGAAACAGAAGCTTTGAGCAAAATCTTGCTAAGCGAGTAAAACTACCATATACCGAGTGGTGGTATCAACAAGATGTAGGACGCTTTTTAGAGGAGGGAAAGAAATAATGGCGAAAATATTAGATAAACAAAGATATAAATGTGCCATGAGTGCCATGCAGACTGTGCAGGCGATTAATCGAGCTATTCCAGTGCTTCATTCAGGGCCTGGATGTGCTCAGAAATTATCCAGCTCTTCTGGCAATTCGGGGTATTTTTCTCCTAATATATATCCCTGTACCAGTATCAATGAAAAGGATGTTGTTTTTGGTGGTGCCAAAAAACTTCACTCTACCATAGAAAATTCTTTAAAGGTGATTGATGCAGATTTGTATGTGGTATTAACTGGATGTATTCCTGAAATTGTAGGCGATAATACAGAGGAAATTGTAGAAGAATTTCGAGATGCCAATAAGCCTGTAATATATGCATCAACCGCTGGTTTTAAAGGAAATAACTACATAGGACATGAGCAGGTAGTAGATGCAATTATTGACCAGCTTTTAGAAAAATCAGAAGAAACAACAAAGGGACTGGTTAATATTTGGGCAGATGTTCCTTACCAAGATGAATTTTGGCATGGAAATCTTAGAGAATTAGAAAAATTAGTATCAGAACTTGGGCTGACACCCAATACCATTTTTGGATATGATAGAGGAATCGATAATATTAAATTGATACCAAAGGCAGAATTTAACTTACTAGTGTCCCCTTGGGTAGGACTTAAGAATGTGAAAAAAATGGAGAAAAAGCTTGGAATACCATATCTTCATTATAAAACGCTTCCAATCGGTGCATATGAAACAACTAAATTCTTACGCGAAGTTGGTAATTTTGCAGGAGTAGAGGTAGAAAAGATTGAACGTATCATTGAAGAAAAGGAAAAATATTACTACTACTATATCGAAAGGTATGCAGATTTGTTCTTGGAAACTCGTGTAATGTCTAAACAGTTTTCTGTAGTAGGCGATGCCCAATATACCCTTGGCGTTACGAAATTTCTTGTAAATGATTTAGGCCTGTTCCCTGCAAAGCAATTTATAGTAGACGATACACCTAAGGCATATCGTGAGGAAATTAAAAATGAGTTTAAATCATTAAATTATGGTATAGAGGCGGACGTATCATTTGAAACAGATGGCTTTAAGATTCATGAGGAAATTAAGAAACATGATTATCATGGTTATCCATTGATTCTTGGTGGCTATTGGGAAAAAGGCGTTGCTGCGGAAACAGATGCCCACTTTTTAAATATTTCATGGCCAGTTAATGAACGCCTTATTATGAATGGATATTATGTGGGATATGACGGCGGTTTAAAACTCATAGAGGATATTTATTCTGTTGCAAAGACAAGATTTAATTAAACGATTCAGGCTAAAGTGAACAGATGGGAGTTGGTGTGAATTATGTCATATAAGATTGCTTATGCATCCACAAATGGAATTCAAATAGACACAACTTTTGGCGGGACAGAGGAATTTACTATTGTGGAGGTAACGGAGGGGAGATATCACATCATAGAAACAAGAACCGTAGATACATCAAAGATTTCTAAAATAGATGTGGGTTGTGGAAATTCTAGCGGCTGTGGTCAGGGAAAAGGAGCCTCCTTAAAAGTAGATTTGATTGCGGATTGCAGATGCGTTATCTGCCAAAAAGTAGGCTTCCATATCCAAAAGCAGCTAGAAAAGCTAGCCATTGTTACCTTTGATGTAGATTGTACGGTTGAGGCGGCACTAGATAAAATTATCGCTTATTTTGAACGAGTAGATGGGCATAAGTCATGGAGGTTATTATGAAAAAAAATAATGTGAAAACAGTAATACAGGGAATGATTTTAGTATTAGGTCTATTTGGTTTATCAGGCTGTGCTTCAACCAGCGAAGCTGGAGCTTCTAATGAAGGCGTTACAAAATTAATTGTAGGAACCGGAAATGGGTATCAGCCATACTGCTACTTAGACGAAGATGGGAATTTAACTGGTTATGAATACGAGGTGTTAAAGGCAGTGGATGAATTGCTTCCCGAGTATGAATTTGAGTATCAAACCTCTGATTTTTCTAACGTATTAGTGACATTAGATGCAGGCAAAATTGATATTGCAGCCCACCAATATGAGCATAATGAGGAACGTGCTTCAAAATATTTATTTGGAAAGGAAGCTTATACTACTTTTGTAACTTACCTAGTTGTACCCAAAGACAAGGAAGACATTCTTTCCTTGGATGACTTACAGGGAAAAACAGTATATGCAGGAGGAAAAGGCTCCAATTCTACCTATATTGTTGAGAACTACAATGACCAACACAAAGAGAACCCAATAAATATCGTAAATCTAGAAAGTACAACATCTGAGGAATTTATCCAAGGTCTTTTAAGTGGAAAATGGGATGCTGCGATTACAACAAAGAGAGACGTAGTAAAGCATAATAATGCATATGGAGAAGAAGTGCTGAAAACAGTTGGGGAACCAGTGCAGTCATCATCCACTTATTATTTATTTGATAAGGATAATACTTCATTGCAAGAGACTATTGATAACGCTATAAAAGAATTAAAAGAAAATGGAAGACTTGCAGAAATTTCAATAGAGCAGATAGGTGGAGATTACACAGAAAGCGAGTAGAACATATGGATAGGTTATTTAAATGGAGCCGTTTTATAGAGAATATTCCTATCTTGCTTCCCTACCTTACGGTAACGTTTCAAATCGTTGCTTATGCTACACTCTTTGGACTCTTACTGGCACTTGTAGTTGTTTGGGTAAAAATAAAGAAAATACCCATTGTGTACCAGATTATAAATGTTTACGTTTCCTTTATGAGGGGGACACCTATGTTAGTACAATTGATGCTGATATATTATGGTTTGCCTTTACTAATAAATTCTATATTTAAGGTAAACGTTGGGAGATCGTGGAGTGCACTTATCTTTACATACATCACATTTTTGTTAAACCAAGGAGCTTTTCTATCCTCCATCATTTATAGTTCTCTTGCTTCGGTCCCCATTGGTCAGACCGAAGCAAGCTATAGTGTTGGATTGACTACATTTCAAAGCTTTCAAAGAATTGTAGTTCCTCAGGCAATTAGAATTGCTTTGCCTGCTTTTGGTTCTGATTTGGTGGGAGTATTTCATAATGCATCACTTGTTTTCTCAATTGGTGTAATTGATATTATGGGAAGAGCCAAAACCATTAGTGCAGCTACTGGTCATGCATTGGAAGCATACCTTATTGTCAGTATTGTATTTGTGATAATAAGCCTATTGCTAAGAGGAAGCTTTGCATACCTTAATAAAAAATTGGATTACAATTAATAGAAATAGTAGAAAGGACAGAATAATTATATGAATATTGATATAATTGCAATAAAAGAGAGCCTTATATCAGCGATTATTTATCTGCCTGAGACACTTAAACTAGTATTTGTATCATTAATATTAGGGATTATAATAGGAGGGACAATCGCAATAATAAGAGTATATAAATTTCCCATACTTAGCCAGATTTTTGCAGTATTGGTGCCTGTGTATCAGGGAGTTCCTATTGTAGTTGCCCTTTTAATTTATAATCTTATTTACCTTATGAAAATGGATGATATATTGAGAGCCTTGCATATTCAAAAAACCATTGCAGATATTGACAGTATATACATTGGGATTTTTGCACTCACACTTATGATTACGTGTAATACTTCAGAAGTGATTAGAGGAGCACTTTTGTCTGTTAATATAGGGCAAAATGAGGCAGGCTATTCAGTGGGACTGACTAAGGTGCAAACTATAAAAAGAATTATTATTCCACAGGCAATTCCAGTGGCAATCCCTACATTAATTAATAATATTGTTGGATTAATAAAAGGTTCCTCTATTGTAATGGTAGTCGGAATCAATGAGGTTTTGGCAGGCGCTTTGGTACCTAGTGCCAAAAGATATACTTTTTTTGAAGGTTATTTGGCTGCCGCATTGGTATATTGGGGGCTTACAATTGTGGTGGAAATGGTGGCAAGTAAATCAGAAAAGGAACTGGGTAAATTCAGGAGGACAATATGATTGAAATGAAGCATGTTAAGAAATCATTCGGTAAGCTGGAAGTGTTAAAGGATATTTCTTTAAAAGTAGAGGACGGACAAACTGTAGTTGTACTTGGTTCTAGTGGTTCTGGAAAAACTACTATGCTTCGCTGCCTTAATTTCTTAGAGCATGCTGATGGTGGAGAGCTTACAATTGGTAACACAAGGGTGGATCTTACAAAAGCTAAAAAAAAGGAAATATTAGAAATTCGTAGAAAAACAGCATTTGTTTTTCAAAATTATAACTTGTTTGCTAATAAGACTGCGATTGAAAATGTAATGGAAGGTCTTGTGATTGCCAGAAAAATGTCTAAGACAGAGGCAAGAAAAATTGCAGAGGAAACACTTGATTGGGTAGGATTAACAGAAAAATATAATAGCTATCCAGCAACATTATCTGGAGGACAACAGCAAAGGGTTGGAATCGCCCGTGCAGTAGCTTTGAATCCGGAAGTTATTCTATTGGATGAGCCAACTTCAGCATTAGATCCAGAGCTAGTGGGAGAGATACTAGATGTCATCAAAAAGGTTGCTAAAAAAGGTATTACTATGATTATTGTTACTCATGAAATGTCTTTTGCTCAGGATGTAGCGGATAAGGTGATTTTTATGGATGCTGGACTGATTGTAGAGGAAGGCAGCCCAAATGAAATTTTTACAAATCCCAAAGAAGACAGAACAAGACAATTTTTATCAAGAATTATATCCTTGGAGCCAGTTTACTATATTTAAATAAGTAAATTTACTGCGGACAAGAAGCAAGAAGGTTTCAGTTGCAGTATAACAAGAAATAATTTATAATTATTATAGCTAGTTTTACATATTTATATTGTTTCTATGGATATAATATTGTATATATCTTGGAGGTGCTTTTATGAGAATAATAAAGAATATTAGTATAATTCCACTTTATTTAATATATTTTATTTGGTTTGAGATAATCTTAGGTTTTGGAATGAAAGATATGTGGGATGATTTAAAAAAATGGGCAAATAAATAGTATCAGATGAATTAAAGTAAGCCAAAATATTAATACTTTTTTGGCTTTTTTTCTTGTTTTATCCACGTTTTCATACTTGCTTATTGTTTATGTGGCAAGTATAATAAAAAGATAAAATTATCCATTAGGAGGACTCCATGAAAATCGTTATTGTGGGCTGCGGAAATGTAGGCACAACTCTCGCGGAGCAGTTAAGCAGCGAGGAGCATAATATCACAATCATTGATGAGAATGAAGAACTGGTAAGCAAAGTTGCTAGTACTTATGATATTATGGGGATTGTTGGAAATGGTGCCGTTTACAGCGTGCAGTTGGAAGCGGGTGTAAATGAGGCAGATCTATTAATTGCAGTAACCGGTAAGGACGAACTGAATCTACTGTGCTGTTTGATTGCCAAAAAAGCCGGCGGTTGCCAAACAATTGCAAGGGTAAGTAATCCTGTTTATTACAAAGAGATAAACTATCTCAAAGAGGAGCTAGGGCTCTCTATGGTTATTAATCCCGAATACGCAGCTGCAATGGTAATGGCAAGATTATTAAAATTTCCGTCGGCGCTAGAAATAGACACCTTTGCCAAAGGGAAGGTGGAGCTAGTAAAATATAGAATTCCGGAATCATCAGTTTTATGTGATATGCAGCTAAAAGACATGGGAAACCATTTGAAAAGTGATGTGCTGGTCTGTGTGGCAGAGCGTGGAGAGGATGTTTATATTCCTAACGGCAATTTTTTATTAAAAGCTGGAGATGAAATAACTCTTGTTGCCACATCAGCAAAGATAGCAGCTTTTTTTAGAAAGCTTGGCGTACCAACTACCCGGGCAAAAAATGCAATGATTATCGGTGGCGGTGATACTGCATACTATCTTGCAAAGCAGTTATTGGATATGGATATTGAAGTAAAAATTATTGACATATCTAGAGAGCGTTGTGAAGAATTAAGTGAATTGTTACCAGAAGCAATGATCATTTGTGGGGATGGTACCGAAAGAGAGCTTCTTATGGAAGAAGGAATGACTTTAACGGAATCCTTTGTATCCATAACCGATTTTGATGAAGAGAATATCATGCTATCACTGTTTGCCAAGAGCCTGTCTAAAGCAAAGATTATCACAAGAGTGCACAGAATAGTATATGATGAAATTATAGACAAACTCGATTTGGGAAGCATTATTTACCCCAAATATATTACTGCAGAAAATATAGTAAAATTCGTACGTGCTATGCATAATTCTATGGGGAGCAATATTGAAAGTCTGTACAGGTTAAACGATAGTAGAGTGGAGGCACTGGAATTTATTATAAGTGAGTCTTGCCCATTAACTGGAGTTCCACTGCAGGAGCTAAAGCTAAAGAAAAACATATTGCTGTGCAGTATTAATCATAAGGGCAATATTTCCACACCTAGCGGACAGAGCATTATACATGTGGGAGATTCCGTTGTAATCGTAACAACAACAACTGGTTTCAGCGACATTAGAGATATTTTGGAGTAGGTATATGAATTATTCGATTATTCGTTATATTTTATTTAGGGTATTGGAATTTGCTGGAATTTTTATGATGCTTCCTTTTTTGGTAGGAGTTATATATGGAGAACCTCAGAAATGGGTGTTTTTACTAGTTGGAGCATTATGTCTGGTGCTAGGTTTCATAGGAAAGAAGTGGAAGCCTAAGAGCAAGGTATTTTATGCAAGAGAAGGATTTGTAACAGTTTCATTAAGTTGGATTCTTTTAAGCCTAGTAGGTTCAGTCCCTTTTGTGCTAACAGGGGAAATTCCTTATTATCTAGATGCAGTTTTTGAGACTGTTTCCGGTCTTACTACTACTGGAGGTACTGTCTTAAGTAATGTGGAGGGATTTTCACAGTGTTCACAATTTTGGCGTCTTTTTACCCACTGGATAGGAGGGATGGGGGTACTGGTGTTGATTCTTGCCATTCTGCCCCTTTCCGGAGGCTATAATATGCATCTGATGCGGGCAGAGAGTCCAGGACCTTCAGTGGGAAAGCTTGTTCCTAGGATTAAAAATTCCGCAAGGATTCTGTATCTGATATATATAGCCATTACTATTGTTGAAATCATACTGTTGATGGTTACGGGATTGTCACTTTATGATGCTACAACACTCACCTTTTCCATAGTAGGTACAGGTGGCTTTGGCATACTAAACAGTAGTGCGGCGGCTTATTCCACGGCCACCCAAATAGTTATGATGCTGTTTATGTTGATATGTGGTATCAACTTTAATACCTACTATTTATTGCTGATAAGAAGGCCAAAGGAAGCACTTAAAAATGAGGAACTTTTAACTTATTTAGGAATTATAATAGTATCATCACTGCTAATAGGTATTAATGTCAGAGGAGAGTTTGCAAACATGGGCGAAGCTTTTTTTCAGGCAGTGTTCCATGTGATTTCCATTATTACGACAACCGGACTATCCATTAACGATTTTAATCTATGGCCGGCTTTCAGTAAAACCATTATTTTTATGCTTATGATAGTAGGTGCCTGTGCAGGCAGTACTGGCGGTGGACTGAAGGTATCGCGTCTGATTGTGCTGGTAAAGAGCATAAAAAACGAAATACAAACAGTAGTACATCCTAGAAGTGTTAAAAAAATACATTTAAACGGTAGGGTGCTTTCAGATAATATAGTGGGCTCTATTAAAGTCTATTTGGCTATTTATGTAGGCATCTATTTATTGTCAGTATTACTGATTAGTTTTGATAATTTTAGCTTTGAAACGAATTTTTCGGCGGTAATGGCAGCTATTTCTAATGCTGGACCGGGATTTGATATGGTAGGTCCTATGGGGAATTTTGGGGCGTTTACACCTTTTTCCAAATGCATACTGATGTTTGATATGCTTGCGGGACGGTTGGAGCTTCTGCCTGTTTTGGTGATATTTTCCTATAAGACTTGGAAAAAATAAATAAAAAGTGCTGTTTTATATGCGGTGAATGAGTGGTAGAAATATTGGAACGTGAATATGACTTTTGTCATGTTTACGTTCTATTTTTTTGCACTAATCTTCACTCGTACATTATCTGCCAATTGCAGTATAGCAAGAAATAATTTATAATATTATTGTAACTAGTTTCACATATTTTTATTGTTTCTAAGGATATAAATATGTGACGAAAAGCAAGATGAAAGGAGGATTATATGTTTACGTACAAAAGCAGTGACAAGACAACATCCAAGGAGAAGCGGCAAGCGAAGCCCAGCTCCCATAAGGCGCTTTCAGCCCAATTGGGAATTCCATTGCAGTTACAAACGCTGGCGTATACACAGGGTAATCAAGTGTATGTCTCTTCCAGACAGGAGAAGCATTTACATGGGAATTTACGGTACAAAAATGTAAGGCAACTGAAAACTATTATTGAATTGCAAGACAATTCAAACAAAAAAGAATCAAGCTCACAACAAGAAGTGGTTCAAATGGCCACGGTTATAAATTACTCCAATCTGTATCAACCCGTAGCAGGGTTTTATGGTCGGATACATTGGCAGCGCGTGCCACTTGGAATCGCGCCACCACCAGGGGCGCAATATATGGTGGATAATATAGTAACACCGCAAAGCTTAATCAATGTAACCAATCATGTTCGCGTACCTATGAGAGTTGGTGAGATGCAGGCAGCGCTTCAGTTTCCAGTAGGTGGGTTTGTTCAGAATCTTTGCAACCATCATGTACCTTACAACAGAATCTCTACAAATATAATAATTAATTATTTGAATGGGCGAACGGTTCAGGGAGCAATCACTGCGTTAAACCTTGCAATACCTGCATTGAATGGGGTAGGTGCAGGCTATGTAAATATACCGCCGTTAGCAATCAGGCCCTTTAATTTACAGATGTCACAAGAATTTGATGATACAATTGCAAATATTGCAAATGACCCAAGAAACCTATTCTATTCTCTATATCATTCAGGTGATGGAGGAGGAACACTTGTTGATTATCCAGCAACTGCACTTCCAGCAGCAGGTGCGAATCTCATCATAGACCCTACTTTAAATGCTTATAGTGCAACATTAGTAGCCAATGGTATCTAATATCAAACATAATACCTAATAACAAATATAATAATCTATATAAGTAAGCCAAAAACTTTAAGTTTTTTTTGGCTTTTTTTATTTTATAAAAAAGTTTTATATGACTTTTGTCATGTTCACGTTCTATCTTTTTGCACTAATAAAGTAAAATCAGTCATGATATGATAACAAAAAGAACGGGAAAGGCGCGCATGGTGCGCGGAAGGAATAGGTAAAAGTATGAGTGAAATTATTGTTAGCACAGAAGGGCTTACTAAAAAGTATGATAATAAAACAGTAGTGGATTCTTTGAATTTGGAAATAAAGAAGGGTGAAATATTTGGATTGCTTGGTCCCAATGGAGCAGGGAAAAGCACAACTATTAAAATGCTTTGTTCTATTGCCAAACCCACAGCTGGACGGATAGAGCTGTTTGGGCAAAATCTAGTTAAGAATAAAAAGAAGATTATGTCAGAGATAGGATACATTCCTCAGGAACTTGCCATACATGATAAATTAAAGGCTTGGGAAAATGTGGAGCTGTTTACATCTTTATATGGAATTAAGGGAAAAGAACTGAAAAATACCATTGACGAGTCATTAGAATATGTAGGACTTTTGGAAAACAGGAATCAGTTTGCTGGGAATTTTTCAGGGGGAATGAAGAGAAGACTTAATATTGCATGTGCCATAGGGCATCATCCAGAACTTTTGATATTTGATGAGCCTACAGTTGGTATTGACCCTCAGTCCCGTAACTTTATATTGGAGAAGATTAAGGAAAGCAATAAAAACGGAGCAACTGTTATTTATACCAGTCATTACATGGAAGAGATAGAAGCCCTTTGTACCCGAATTGCAATTATGGACAATGGTAAAATCATTGCAATAGGTACAAGGGATGAACTGCAACGGCTTGTTTCTAAAGAAGAATCAAAGCATATTTCTCTAGAAGAAATATTCCTTACTCTTACTGGTAAGAAGTTAAGAGACTATTCAGAATAGGAGAGAAAAATCATGCCATTTATTTTAATGAAAAATAATATAAAGTTAATGTTGAGAAGTAAGGCAATTATGCTTGTCATAATTATTTGTCCTGTTTTGGTAATTGCAGTTCTTAGTAGTGTATTTGAAGAAATGCTGAAGAGTTTTGATATCGCGGATGAATTTACAGTTGGATATCGGGTGAGTGAGGAAAGTATATTTTTTGAACATAAGGAAGCCATACAAGATGGGGCAAAGGAAGCAGATATGAGCTTTATTGAATATCCTACAGGGGATGTGGCAGAGATATGTGATAAAAATGATTGTGGAATTTTCGTAGAATTTGAGAAAGATAGCTACCGAATTTATTGTACCAAGGAATATGAAACAGAAGGAACAATAGTTGAGTATTTTCTGAATAGAATGATGAACGGGATGATGAGCGGAATGCAGGGAGTTGGATTAGGGGAAGATAAAATTCAAATACCCATAGAGCCTCTAGAAGCTATGCCTAACGTGGATTCTAAGAATTATTATGGAATTATTTATATTGTGTATTTTGTTGGATGTTGCTTTATTACATTGGCATCTGTATTTTCTAGTGAAAGAAAACACAAGATTGGGGCTAGGTACGGAGTTTCGCCAGTATCTAATTTGGGATTTTACTTGGCAAAACTGCTACCTTGCATTTTAGTAACAGTTGTAGGCATTGGAATATCAACCCTTCTTTCTACCTTTAGCTTTGGTATTAAATGGGGCAATTATCCCATGACAATATTGATAATGACTTTGTTTATTATAGCTAGTAGTGCATTAGGTTTATTGCTTTGTTTGGTATTTCGTAATCTAGCTATTTCAATTTCGGTTTTATTTGCTGGAACATGGGTGGCTGGATTTGTTGGCGGAAGCTTTGAAACCTATATGTTCTCCAAGGTAGATGAAAGTATCAAGATTCTTTCCCCTATCTATCATGTGAATCGTACACTGGTGGAATATTCTGCTATGGGGTACAGTGATTATGCTAAGGGCTGTATTATATATCTGGTCTTAATGACAGTTGGATGTGCCATATTAGGTGTCTTGGTTAGCAATCTGAATAGGGGGAAATAAGAGATGCGAATATTAATTTTACTTAAAATGAATTTACGATTACTACTTAGAAATAAAGGGTTTTTATTTTTCCTTGTTGTGATTCCCATCGGTGGAATGCTTATTCTTAACGTTAAAATTGGCTCTCAGGAACTGGCAGTGAAATTTTCACCTTCGGAAATCAACGAATTGGACTATGCAGATAGCAAAATCATATATTTAGGTGATACTTCCCATTTTTCAGTGAAGGTATATGATAGTTCAAGGTCTGTTTTGGGGGATGAGTTGTTAGAGCAGTTTGCTGATGTAGGGATATTTGGTGTGTATCGCTACCATTCCCATAATCTATCAGAGGAAGAAATTATAAAATTAGCAAAAGAGAATGGATTTAATGACAGGATCGGTGCTATTATATACTTAAAATCAGATTTTCAACAACAACTCCTAAATGGAACGGTAAGTGAAGGAATGACTGTTTTTAGTCTTGCAGAAGATGAGCGGTTTCAACTATTTGAAGAGGTGCTTAATACCAGTCTAACCACCATGACATCTTATGCTCAATATGCAAATGGGGATGAGAAACAGCTGACTCAGATGATAAACCAAGCAAATACTTTGATTCCTGAAAAACAAAGGGTGTTGCTTAGTGGTGGTGAGGGCGAACTTACTAGTCAGCAGATGGACTACCATTCTAATATGGGATATAGTTTTGCAATTCTTACTATGGCGTTTTTATTTTGCGGAGTATTTATTGCTTATACAGTGATTGAAGAAAGAGACAATTTAGTATACACTAGAATGACTTTGGGAAATGTCACAAGGAAGGAATATTTTGTCTCCAAGTTAATTGTTGCTTTTGTAGTGACTGGAATACAGACACTTGTCATTGGGATTGGTTTGCCTTTCTTAGTACGTGACGAAATCGGTGTAGGTAGAATAGATTACCTTATTATGATTTTCCTGATGGGGAGTATATTTAATGTTTTAAGCTTGTGTGTAGGAACATTAATGGGTAATGTGATGAGTGCCAATTATATGGTATTTACAATTTGGTCCGTATCTTCCCTATTGTCAGGAGTATATTTTCTAAACAAATTTACAGTAGAAGGAGTCTTAGGTCAACTTTCTAGACTGATGCCTCAGAAGTGGTTTGTTGAGGGTGCTAGAATGTTGATGCTCCAAGAAAGATCCGCTTATCCAATGATGCTAAGTGCTACAGCGGCGTTTCTGATTATTATATGTTGCGTAGGTGTGGCAGGAACGAGATTTCAAAATGATGTTTAAATAGATAGGAGATTAATGAGGGAACAAATCAGGGAAAATTATTTTCCTATACTAAAATTGCTGATAGGGATTTTACTTATTATTTATTTAATGTTAGAAACAGAGATGCAAACAGGAGCTGCCAGTGTGGCGCTCCTGCTTTTGGCGTTATTTGTTGGTTTTATGACCTCATATAATATTATTAAAAAAAGAATTTATGTATTGTGCCTGATAGGAGAAGGAATCATAGCTTTAATTTTATTTCTATTATATGGACAGCAATTTGCCTTGCTTTTTGGGGTAGTGATACTTGATGCCTTATCAGCTTTTCTTAGGAAGATGGAACAAGGGGGCGCTTATCTGCTTGTCTACCTTGCTTTACTGCCAGCAATATATTCAGGAGGATTAGGGGGAAACATAGGCAGTCAAGCATTCATTTTATCTTTGCTGGTAGTGATTTATTTACAACATTTTATTGTCATACGCTCTTATCAAAAACAATTACAAGAAGATATTAGGGAGGAAGAAGAGCTTAAGAAAAATATCTTTATCAATCAAACCAAATATCTAGAAGATTTGCGCAAAAACAGAATGGAATTTGAAGATAAAATATTAAAAGAAAAAGCTAGCATTTCACAGACATTACATGATAAATTAGGACATAGTATTAATGGCTCACTTTATCAATTAGAAGCTTGTAAGCTACTGATTCATAAAGAACCAGAACAAAGCAGCAGTATTATACAAGTCGTAATTGATACTTTAAGGGCAAGTATGGACGATATTCGTGAAACCCTGAAAAGGGTGCGCCCTGACCGACATAAATTATCCTTGCTTCAAATACAGGAATTATGTGAAGATTGCAAACTTAAGTATGGAATTGATGCAGAACTTACCATAACAGGAGACAGTAGGGAGATTCCAGATAAGCTTTGGGAAATTATTCTTGATAATACCTTTGAAGCCTTTACAAATGCATTGAAATATGCAAACTGTAGTAAGATAACAATTCAGTTAATTATTATGAATAAGTTAGTTAGATGCAATATATCAGATAATGGAATAGGGACGCCTGAATTAGTAGATGGAATGGGAATCAGTGGTATGAGAAAACGAGTCAGAAGTGTGAATGGCATTCTTGATTTTGAAACAAGTGCAGGTTTTTCAATTAACATGCTATTACCTTTATAGGTTTATAGGATAGAAGGAAGTGATTATATGTCAAAAATCAGAGTAATTATAGCCGATGATGATAACTTTGTAAGAGATGGAATGAGAATTATATTAAGTGTGGATGAGGAGTTTGAAGTTGTAGGATGTGCCGCCGATGGAAAAGAGGCTGTAGAGCTTGCTACGAAACACGATACGGATATTATTTTAATGGATATTCAAATGCCTATAATGGATGGTATAGAAGCAACAAAACTAATTGTGGAGAAGAATCTAGGAAGAGTTCTGATACTTACAACCTTCGATGATTATGATTTGATTCACCACGCTATTGAAAACGGTGCAAAAGGATATTTAATCAAAAACCACAAACCCGAGGTATTGAAACAAATGATTAAGTCAATATATCATGGCATTGGTGTATTAGATGATACGGTTCTTGAAAAACTAACAGGTAAAACAGGAAATATCCATGCCAGTGGATTTCATCCAGAGCATTTTACCCCAAGGGAGCTTGAAATCATTGAGCAGGTGGCAGAAGGACTATCTAATAAGGAAATCGCTCAGAAGCTTTTTATCAGTGAAGGAACAATTAAGAATTATATTAGCACTATTTTAGATAAAGAGAATCTAGCTCATAGAACCGCACTGGCAGTTTATTATTTAACTGGTAGAAAAGGTGATTAGAATGCGCAGCAAGGCGCAAAAGGGAGAATTATGATAAGAGAAAAATGGAACCAAATCGTACAGAACCAAGAGGTAAGACAAAATCTAAGCCAATTAAGAAAAGAAATAAAGGATGATAGTAAGTTAAAACAGCTCCTTTGGATTTTATCTGAAGAAGAACAAGTACTAATTGGTTTGTTAGATTCAGAAGATGCCAAAACGAGGAAAAATGCTGCATTACTAATGGGCGATACTGGCAAACAGGAGTTTTTGCAGCCTGTTTATGAGGCATACCAAAGAGAAGCACAGCGATTCGTAAAAAGTTCCTATCTATCAGCAATTGGGAAATTTGATTATAGACAATACTTGAATCAGTTGAAAGAGCGATTGGAAACTTTGAACAAAGAAGAAGTAACCACCGAGAATCAGAAACATTTAATGGAAGAGATGCGTGAACTATCCTCGTTAATTGTTCGTATGGAAGGTATTGCACCTCATAAATTTATTGGATGGAATGATAGTTATAATATTGTCTTACTTACCAACCGTAACTTTGCGGATATTACAAGGGATGAATTAATGGAATTAGAACCAACCGCACAAGCAAAGGTTTTTGGTGCAGGGGTGTTGGCACAAGTGGAACATTTGAACTGGACAAGAGAACTTCGCACATACCATGAGCTTTTATTTACCATAGATGGAATGAAAGCCTGTACATTAGACCCTTTTCAATGTGCAGACATGATTGTGAAATCTAAGCTTATGGAATTCTTGACAAATAGCCATGACGGAGGTGCTCCCTTCTATTTTAGAGTGGAATATAAAAGTAAAAGAAGTCTAGACGAGAAAAGTGCGTTTGTAAAACGGTTATCTGGTCAAATTGAAAAATTATCTAATAGAGAGTTGATTAATACAACAGATAATTATGAGATTGAGCTTCGTGTGATAGAGAACAAGGAAGGCAATTGTAATATTTTGGTGAAATTATATACTATAAAGGACGGAAGATTTACTTATAGAGAAGACGTAACGCCAACCAGTATTAGACCAGTCAATGCAGCATTAACCGTTGCCCTTGCCAAAGAATATATGAAGGAAGATGCTCAAGTATTAGATCCATTTTGCGGAGTAGGCACTATGCTTATTGAACGTCATAAAGCAGTACGTGCCAATACCACATACGGAATCGATATCCAGGAAGATGCTATTTTAAAAGCAAGAAAAAATACAGATATAGCACAACAAGTAATTCATTATATCAATAGGGATTGCTTTGATTTTCAGCATGACTATTTGTTTGATGAAGTGATTACGGATATGCCATTTCAAATAGGTCGTTTTACAGAGGATGAAGTGTATGAAATCTACGAAAACTTTTTTAATACGATATATAAACATTTAAAAGAAGATGCGGTACTAATTCTTTATTCTCATAATAAAGACTTTGTTCGACAATTAGCACCTGAACATGATTTCAAAATTATAAAAGAATATGAGATTTCAAGAAAAGAAGGAACTTATGTATTTATATTAATGGAAATATGATTGTTAATTCTCATTGCATTCTTTAATCCCTCATGCTACTATCTTATCAAAGCATATTTTCTTATCTCGTTATTCATCATGAATACGAGTTCATAAGGCACCTAGCCTTTCTAAATGAAATCTAATTCAAGTCAGAAAATTCATGCTTTTCTAACCCATATTTTAGAAAGCAGGAGATTTCTGAGAAGACCTCCTGCACAAGGAGGAAATTGAATATGAAAGAACAAAGTCAGTCAAAAGAGCATGGCTCTGGTCAAGGGGAAGTTTTTGTACAGCGAAAGTATAAGGACAGATTATTTCGGATGATTTTTCAAGACAAGGAGAATCTATTAAGCCTTTATAACGCATTAAACGGAACCTGTTATGACAATGCAGAGGAACTAGAAGTGGTCACACTAGAAAATGCCATATACATAAATATGAAGAATGATTTGGCATTTATACTGGATTTCTACTTGAACATGTATGAGCATCAAAGTAGCTTTAATCCCAATATGCCCCTGCGTTTTCTACAGTATATCGCTAGGGAATATGAAAAACTATTAGAAGGAAGACCTTTGTATTATTCTAGATTGGTGAAGATACCAACACCTAGATTTGTAGTGTTTTACAATGGTAAGGAGGAACAGCCGGCAGAACAGACTCTACTGCTATCAGATGCTTTTAAGCAGACTGTTGAAGAACCAGAACTAGAATTGAAAGTACGCGTTTTAAACATTAACTGTGGGAATAATCAGGAGATGCTGAACCAATGCAAGGCATTAAGAGAGTATATGGAGTATGTAGATCGAGTAAGCTTACACCAGAAAAGCATGGAACTATCAGCCGCTGTAGAGAGGGCTGTGGATGAATGTATTAAAGAAGGAATCTTATCAGATTTCCTACGTAGGAATAGGAGTGAGGCAATCAAAATGAGCATCTTTGAATGTGATGAAGAAAAAATAATACGTGCAATACGAGAAGATGAATTTGAGCAAGGCATGGAAAAGGGTAGGCTTGAGGGCGAGGCAATTGGCAGAACTCTGGGCGAAACAAATGGCAAAATATTGGGTAAAGCCGAGTCAATCTTGGATTTGTTGAACGAATACGGCGTAATTCCTGAAGAATTAAATCAATCAATTATGCAAGAAAATAATCCTGAAATCTTGAAAAAATGGCTTAAATTAGCTGCCAAGGTAGAGAGTGTAGAGGAATTTATTTCTATGAAAGAATAGTTACTTCTTATGAAGTAGAAATAACCTTGAATGATATCAAGCTTTTAAGCTAAATGATTTCATTCAAGGTTATTTCAATTAAAATTGATAAAATACATGGCGCCCCCGAATATAGGGTAAAATAACCTTAAGTTAAAATGAAAGAAAAAGAAATAGAGAATACCT